>JBHJIV010000037.1:0-30413 GCA_050043105.1 Leptolyngbyaceae cyanobacterium
GGCAGATGTGAGCCCCTTGACAGACACCTTAAGCAAGGACGGACGGACAATTCTTGACCATGGGAGAGGGCCTATTGACGATATCTGGGCTGTGGGATAATCCCTAAGATTTCTATTGAGTTTTTCAGCAAACCCTATTTATCCTTTGGTCAACACAGCAGGACGATTTAAACAAAATAAGCTCAAGGATTGATGAAGCCCTCAATACACTACAGCAGGAATATCAAAACCAAAACATAACGATTAAGGACAAAATATCTTTAGAAAAAGACTTTCTTTCTTTGGAAAAGGATAGAGTCAGTATCAAAAATGCTACATATGGAACTCTAATACAGACATTGGGTGGAATATTCTTTTTTGTCACAGCATATTTTACTTGGAGAAATGTAAAAACAGCAGAGGCTAACCTCAAAGCAACCGAAGACAAACAGATCACTGAAAGATTCAGTCAAGCCATTGAACAACTCTCAAGTAAAAGATTGGAAATTAGGCTAGGAGCCATTTATGCTTTAGAAAGAGTTGCAGAAGAATCTTCTAAGAATAGTTGGGTAATTATAGAGCTATTAACGTGTTTTATTCGAGCTAATTTATCAAATTTGGAAGTATCCGAATCGGAATTAAAAGTTACACCTAATTCCCCAGATGTTCAAGCAATTCTTGTATTTATTGGACGTCACTCTCTAAGTAATAAGAATATGCAAAGAGAAATCAACCTTAGTCATGTTAATTTCTCTGGAGGAAAACTTAGATTCATTGACTTTGTAAATTTAAATTTGAGGGGAGCAAATTTTGAAAATGCCTATCTTGGAGAAACGAATCTAAGCGGTGCTGATCTGAGATTCTCCAACTTACGACAAGTTAACACAACAAAAGACTATCTTCCTATTAAAAAGGTTAACTTCTCTAAATCTCGTCTCATTCAAGCTAAACTTGACAAAGCACAACTTCAGAGAGCCACATTTCGAAAAGCTGACCTAGAAGGCGCAAGCCTAAAATCTACCTCTCTTTTCCAAGCTGATTTTTCTGACGCTTCGTTAATTAAAGCAGACTTGAGCAATGCTGATCTTAGTAAGGCGAAATTCCAAGGTGCCAACCTAAGTGGGGCCAACTTGACCGCTGCAGATATTCAAGGCACTGACTTCACTGGTGCTAGAGGTCTAAGCCCGAGTCGAGTTGAGTTAGCTAAAAATTATAGACAAGCAATATTTGATGATGAATTACGACAAAAACTAAAATAGTTACTTACATTTTTTTATCAATTTGAGTAGTTATTAATAGTTACAACAATACAACTATTAATAATCAATATCATCGGCGACGACGACTCAAAATCCTTCCAATGGTACCGAACATTTCTCCTTGCAAACATTCAAGGTTAGTATGACGTATGTCTTCAGCATCGATAATCTTACTTTCCCAGTAACCATCCGCTGCTTGTCTCGCTGCATGAGTTGGCTTTCCTTCATAGTCTATATATATTGCTACTTTTTCAATGCCCGGTTCAAAATTAGGATTATCACAAAACTCATAACCTAAAGAGAAATAGAGAGTAGTAAATGTTTTCAAGCTATCTTCCCTTTGAATATCCCTAGGCCAATAATAGATATGAAAGGGATCGGGCCACCAATAGCGATCCTTTTCCTCATCACTTACCGAATAAGCTATTCCATTGTAATTAGGATCTGCGGGACTTATATTAGGATGAATATTTTCTTCAGACAAATTAGGAAAAATTTCCTCAAGCCAGTACATAGTTTTTACTTAAAATGGTTACTTGCCAGACATTTCGCGTTTTGTTAACCAAAGAGCTGATAATTTTTATTAAAAATAGACATAGTAATTAAATGGCCTTATTAAGTAATTGGCACCTACATCAACTGCCTGCTCTCTATTTCGCCAGAAGTCGAGAGAGTGTATTCTAGATCATAGTCTCTTTGTAAGCCCCACCTGAGCCAAGCCTTTCTCATGTACTCTATTTTACCCTGATTCTCTCCTTCAACAGGGTTATCGCCAGTAATAGCTCTCAAAGCCCAAAACCAATGATCGGGCTGCTTTGAAAGTTCATTTAGAATAAGCGGGATAGCAGCTTCTCCAAGACCAATAATTTGCTGGTAGGCAGGGTGCATCAGTTTAAGATTCACAGAAGATATCCTTTCGGTTTCTGTTTTCCATTGATTCGCCAAGGCATAAAACCTAGACAACGTACTCTTATTCAATGATGGTTTATTCTTTCTTGGAATAAACCCTAAACTTTCAACTAGCTCTTTTTTTTGTGTTTCTAACTTAAGCTGCATTATGAAGGCAGCTATTAAATCAGCAATACCTTGAAGAAAATCAATACTATCTGCATAGAACTCATAATTGTATCCAATGTAGAGAGATAACGTTCCTACAACTTCGTCTTTTGAAATGAGAGGGAAACAGCCAAAAGATTTAAATTTATTTCTCCTAATCCAGTCTTTATTGGTAAATCTCTTTAAGGTTTGTTCGTTTTGTATATCTTGAAGTATCAAAGGCTGTTTGTTTTCAACTACAAACCAGAGAAAATTATCATCAATTGACTTTCTAGGACTATTGTTTCGATTATCATCTAGCCCAGGAATCATAGATACTGCTTCAATTTCAAGCGTAGATGACTTTCCATCCTTGGATCGTAAAATACCAGCATTGAAAGCGGTTTCAGGATTCTGGACCAAAAGATCGACTACTTCTTGGTAAAGCTCCTTTGCAGAAGTCTCAATGTCATAAGGAGGTTGAATTAGAAGTCTGCTCAGATACTTGAAAATCTCAGTTTGTATATCCCGACGGAAATTTGACAGCGTATTTGCGATGTAGGTAGCAAGAAATAGCAAAAGCTTTACATCATCTCTTGTGAAAGAATCCTGAGACGGGGTTATCTTTCCAGTAACTGGATTCTTCTTAACTTTGTTTACCACCCTCAAAACACCATATGTTCTATTGCGTCCGTTCAAAGGTATGGCAATAGCACAATTCAGAGAACCAATTTTTGAGATGTACTCCTGCCTGTTTTTAACCTTCAGTTCTCCATTGTCAAGATTTTGCGTATACTGGATTTCTCCATACTTAGAGCCTGGTTTAGGCTTTGCTGCCATACCAGTAAAACTTTCTCCAACTTCATAATTTTCCTGCGCGAACCAACTGTTATCTAATGGCTTGCCGTTTCTATCAAATCCGTATAAGCCCGCACGCTCTAAAACGCCTCCTTTAGAAAATAGGAAAACCGAAGCTGTCTGAGCACCTAATCTATCACACACTATTCTTAGAGCATTCTGTATAAGCTCACACTTAGATTCACGGATAAGTGAAGCATTAGTCTTTCTCAATTCTGATGGTCTTAAGCCTGTGTTTGGTTGTTCTGTTTTTATTCGACTTACAATTTCTTTAGAATTATTTCCCTTAAAACTAATGATGGAATCTCTCAGATCCAAATAAATATTTGATAACTTTCGGATTTCATCCTCAATTCTTCGAATACGTTCTTTTTCCTCGGTAGTTTTAAAGTCGATTATAGAATTCCCCTGAGCTTGTAATACTTCAGCAGCTAGAGATTCATAAGTCATTGGTTCGACCATTAACTACAGACAACATATACAACATATACAAAACAGGGACCTGCCTGCACTCTCTAGAGTAAAAACAAAAAGTGTGTTCTTGTTAAGCTACACTCATACTACAATTGAAGCGACTTCATAGTAAAGAGTGTATGATAGTTACAAGGTAGAATACATCACGACTTTAGTATTTAAGCTCAATGGTATACAATTTTTCAAAAAGGCATAAATGATTCTTAATAATTTATGCCTCAAAGTGCTTTTTGTAGCAATTCCTGCAAGGCAATCACTCGCCATTAGCTACACGGCTTGTAAAAGTAATTCCGCACCTCACGATAAAGATTTGAAAAATACAGGCAAATAAGTAAGTAGGTGGCCAAAACTCTTCAATATTCCACAAATGACCAGGCAAGAATTCCGGCGATTCAGAGCTATGTTTACTTATGGTCATCTACTTATTAGCTGTTTTCTATGCTGATTGGGCTGCTACCTGGCTATTATCTATATATTCTTCTACAACAGTTGAATGCTTCCAAAGCTTTCGGCTTATTAGCGACCAAGTTCAGTTTTCTGCTGTTGCTCTCGGCTTTGGTGCATGAATAAAACCAGTTATATCAAGGGTTTCAACAACCAAGACCTCATAAAATGCGCTATTTTTGGCCTTTCCAGTGCATGAAACCCTTGTTGTAAATCAAGGCATGAATTATGAACCAAAGCTGCTGATCTCTGTTATGGATACATTTACTGCTTGTGGGAGATATGATCCCTAAGAGATAAGCTGACTACCCAAGATATTTCCTTGTAATAGAGCCGCACCTTTTCCACTCCCTCTATGCGCTGGTTCAACATCGCAGGCCCTTGCCGCCCTGAATACAACTACATGTTGCCACCCCTGGAGCGACTACCCAAAGTGCAGCGCATTATCAACCAGCAGGGCTACTTCGTAATCCATGCCCCGCGCCAGGTTGGCAAAACCACAGCCATGCTCACCCTGGCCCAGCAGCTCACCGCCAGCGGCCAATATACTGCCATCATGGTATCTGCCGAAGTTGGTGCTGCTTTCCTTGATAATCCAGCAAGGGCAGAGCAAGTCATTTTAGGAGAATGGCGGCTAGCCGCTAACTTTTACCTGCCTGTTGAACTACAACCGCCCCCTCCAGTGCCTGGTGAGTCTATTGGCAGTGCCTTACAGCATTGGGCAGAATCTAGTCCCAGACCTCTTGTCACTTTTATTGACGAGATTGATTCATTACAAAACGAAGTATTAACATCACTGTTACGACAACTACGTTCCGGTTATCCCCGTCGTCCTGGAGCATTTCCAGCATCATTGGCACTCATTGGTCTGCGAGATGTGCGCGATTACAAAATTGCTAGCGGCGGTAGCGCTCGGCTCAACACCGCGAGTCCATTCAACATCAAAGTCGCTTCCCTAACTATTCGTAACTTCACTCAAGCTGAGATCGCACAACTCTATCAACAGCACACTGATGATACAGGCCAGCAATTTGCTCCAGAAGCGATTAAGCGCGTATTTGAACTAACCCAAGGCCAACCCTGGCTGGTCAATGCCATTGCCAAAGAAATTGTTGAAGAACTCGCTGAGGACCCAGCCAAAACTATCGATGTAAACCTGGTCAATACCGCTAAAGAGATTCTCATCAAACGTCGCGACACCCACATTGACAGCCTTGCCGAGCGACTCAACGAATCGCGAGTGCGAGCAATTATTGAACCAATGCTGTTGGGGCAGCCCTTAGGAACAGTCCCCAACGACGATGTCGAATTTTTGCTCGACCTAGGTCTTTGCCACATTGACAAAACCGGCAACCTGACTATTGCTAACCCGATCTATCGAGAGATTCTACCTCGATTTCTTACCTTTACTACCGAAGTCTCCCTTGGCGTCTTAACCCCAAGTTGGTTAACTGATACTGGTGAATTAGATACTGTCGCCCTGCGAGATGCTTTCATAGCTTTTTGGCGACAGAATGGACAGCCCTTACTAAAGGGCGTTGCATATCATGAGATTGCGCCCAACATCGTCATGATGGCCTTTTTACATCGAGTAATTAATGGCGGCGGTACCCTGGAGCGAGAGTACGCCATTGGCTCTGGTCGTATGGATTTATGCTTGCGCTACGAAGCTGTTACCTTGGCCATTGAACTTATAGTCTGGCGGCAGGGGCAAGCAAGCCCATTGAAGCGTGGACTGGAACAACTGAACCAATACCTGAGCGGTCTAGGACTAGATAGTGGCTGGTTAGTGATTTTCGATCAACGCGAAGATCAGCCCTCTATGGCAGAGAGGACTAGGATAGAGCATGCTAAAACACAGGCGAACCGCTCAGTCACCGTCATTTATGGATAAGCCTGTAGGATGTAGGGCGATGCATCATCAGTGCCAACATTTCTTGCAAAAATAGGACATCGTAGCCAACCCCACAGGATTGCCTACCCAGCAGTTCACTTTTCCACAAAACTCGGTGCGTTACGCTTCGCTCACGACACCCTACTCACTCATGGCACCCTACAGAATCTGAGACAAGAACTTCTGAGAGCGTTCTTCTTTGGGGTTGTTAAAGAACTCATCGGGCGTGTTCTCTTCTACCAGCAAACCACCATCCATCAGCACAACACGGTCGGCCACCTCACGGGCAAACCCCACCTCGTGGGTCACGCACACCATAGTCATACCTGAGTCGGCCAGCCCACGCATTACATCTAGCACTTCTCGTACCATTTCAGGGTCAAGGGCAGACGTAGGCTCGTCAAACAGCATAATCTTAGGCTGCATGGCCAAAGATCGAGCAATCGCCACTCGCTGTTGCTGACCACCCGATAGCTGCCCAGGAAACTTGCTGGCCTGTTCCAAAATACCCACACGCTCTAGCAGCTGCATGGCAAGTTCTTCGGCTTCCCGTTTCTTCTGCTTACGCACCCAGATTGGGGCCAGGGTTACATTTTGCAAAACGGTCAGGTGAGGGAACAGATTAAACTGCTGAAACACCATACCCACTTCTCGACGAGTCTCTTCGATGTTCTTTAAGTCGTGGGAAATCTCGATACCGTCAATGACGATGCTGCCCTTTTGATAGGGCTCTAGAGCATTAAACGTACGGATAAAGGTAGACTTACCAGAACCCGATGGCCCCATAACGACAACGACCTCGCCCTTATACACATTCAGGCTGACGCCCTTGAGCACATTATAGCCATTGTCATACCACTTTTCGACATCAGTGGCTACAATCACGGCCTCACTGCCGACTGCAGCGCCATTAGAATGATTGGTCATGGACATATTCGCTTGGGTCATGGTTAGGGTTCCTAATGGTGGGGCAATACCCCAAAACTATTTTGGCATTGACATCTGGTGATGCTGTTACGACTGACACGGGATGTAACATCCCCAGCCGTGTTAACGCCCTGTATGGAGCGCCTGCTCGATGCGACGGCTGCCCAGGGACATGGCATAGCAGAAAAACCAGTAGAGTACTGCAATAAACAGATACACCTCGGCGTAATCTCCTAGATAGGTTGGGTTAGCCAGAATGCTATTGCTGATACCCAATAGCTCCACTAGTCCAACAATGCCCAACAGTGTGGTGTCTTGGAATAAGCTGATAAATTGGCCTACAATCGCTGGAATTGCCACCTTTAGGGCCTGGGGCAACACAATCAGAGACAGCGTCAGCGGGTTATTTAACCCTAATGAAGCGGCGGCTTCTACCTGGCCACGCGGAATGGCCTGAAGCCCGGCGCGCACGTTCTCTGCTAGATAGGCTGAGCTAAATAGGGTCAGACCGACAATGGCTCGGACAATATTGTCAGGCCGCACTCCTTCTGGCAAAAAGAGCGGAATCATTACCTGCCCCATAAATAAAATCGAGATCAGAGGCACTCCACGAATTAGCTCAATGTAGGCAATGGAAACGCCTTTGATAATAGGCAAATTACTGCGTCGCCCCAGGGCCATCAAGACTCCAATGGGAAAACACAGGGCAATGCCTGTGATGGCTAAAAACAATGTGAGGGTGAGACCGCCCCAGTTATTGGTGCCAATGGGCCGCAGACCAAAGAAACCACCCACCGCACCCGGTATCGCTGTTAATACCAAACAGCCGATGCCAAAAGCAACAGCGGCGACTACGAAGGTGGTCAGGGTTCTGCGGTCGGCCAAAATCGGCACCAGCATTGACACAAAGGCGATGTAGGTCACCAGGGTCAGCAGCTTGAGGGGCAGAGGAACATTCAAAAACCTATATACGGGCAAAAATAGGACCAAGCTGCCGGCGAACCACAGCACCCGCATGAGCCAGATGCCAGCAACATTGCCGCTGATGGTGTCAATGATCGAGGTACTAGACAGCAGCTTGAGCACCATTGAGGCTAGCCAGATACTGATGGCAACGGTAGCGGCCAGGAAGATCAGACTATTGCGGATGTCTCCCCCCGCCAGGAGCAGCAGAGAGATGGAATAGACTAAAAACCAAGCGCCTGCTAGAAACTGACTCAGGTTTAGCTTTCGCTGGCCTAAGGTTTTACCAGCCCAGGCACAGCCCAGGGTTAAAACGACAAGCCCAATCAGGGTCGGGGATGAGGGTCGGGGTAAGGGCAAGATGGTAAATCCTGCACAGAGCACCGCAACGGCAATCAGCACATTGCGACTCAGCAGTTTGCCCTGATTACGTACCAATAGTCCCCAGGTAAACCCTGCCATGGCCACATTTACGCCCAAAATAGTCCAAATGCGGGCGTAGATTTCGGCAGGATATAAACCGGCCATAAACAGGGCCAGGTTATAGGGCACCACGGCCCACTCGGCTATTCTTAAGTCCCAGTTAATAATCCCCCCGACGGCTATCAGCATCACGCCGACCAGAATGATAGTCAGCAGCGTGTTGTACCAGGTATTAAATAAATGCTTTCGCAACCATGCCCCAGGTCCTGACTGGGCAATGGGCGGCGGGCTGGCCTCTGTCAATAGAGGCGAATTAGGTGAAGTCGTGGTCATCGCCTCTACCGCTCCTTAAATTGCACAGCACTGTTGAGTTGGTTCATGTTCACCGAGATTAGAAGGTTAATGATGAGATAGGTGGCCATCATCAGAAAAAAGACTTCTACAGGGCGACCTGTTTGGTTTAAGGTGGTGTTGGCCACTGAGTAAAGATCGGGATAGCCAATGGCCAGGGCCAAACTGGAGTTTTTGGCTAGGTTGGCAAATTCACTGTTGAGCGGCGGAATGATCACTCGCAGGGCCTGAGGGAAGACCACCATGCGCATGGCTAACCCTGACGATAGCCCCAAGGAACGGGCCGCTTCCCACTGTCCCTGGGAGACTGACTGAATGCCAGCGCGGACAATTTCTGCAATAAAGGCTCCCGTGTAGAAGGTGAGGCCGGTAACGATGGCGGAATATTCTAAGGACAGCCGCAACCCGCCAGTGACACCACCGGTAAAGGCTCCTTCATCATTGATAACGGCAATTGGGGATTCCCAACCGAGGGCGAATAGGAATACTAAATAGCCTAGGAGGAGTAGAAGTGCGATCGCATTTAGCTGGTTTGTCCCCGTCTGCTCCTGTTCGACGATCACCCGGGTCCGCCAGCGCGCAAGCCATACCAATGGAATCACCAATGCCAGCAGAAAAATCACCCAACGCCCTTGAGCACTGGACATCAGGGATGGAAATGCCCCTTGAAAGTAAATTCCCCTCTCTGTCGTCATGTTGAACAACAATAAAAATTCTACAACAACGACTAGGGGGATCATCACCAGGCTGAAGCCATGCCCCAGCAGTGATCCAAGACCACCTCGATAGTCTCCCCGGCGCACGACTTTGAGAGAACGAAAAAACAGCCCAATCAGCAGCAGCGACACCGCTAAGAGAATCAACCCCGTCCAGGTTGCCGGTGCGAATGAAGGACCAGGTATGTAAATTCCCTTCTTGTTCAACACCAGCCAACTCAGATCGGCATTGGGAAAAACAAAGGGATTTCTAGGTGCAGGAAAGCTAAAGAAAACCGCCAGATACCAGAAGAACAGCTGTAGCAGCAGCGGTACATTACGCACTAGACCCACATAGGCACGGCTAATTTTGTAGAGCAGCCAGTTATCTGAAAAGCTAGCCACACCTGCAGTAATTCCGACAGTGGTGGCCAAAATTACGCCAACCACCATCACTCGCAAGGAATTGATGATACCAACTTGAATCACCTTGCCATAGGCATCCTGGGCCTGATAGTCCAAAAGACTTTCACCAATGGCAAATCCAGCTGGATTATCTAGAAAACCAAAACCAAACCTAATGGCCCGCCCTAGCATGTTGTCATTAAGAGTGGCCGAAAAATGCCAGAGCAAATTCACCACAAACAACACAATCAACGCCTGGAAAGCAATCTTCCAAAAGCGTTCGTCCCGGAGCAGAGACTGAATACCCGATATCGGACTGTTACTTCGACTGGCCATAACGCACAGAGAACAAGAATCTGAAAAAGGCTGTAATAGCAATCATTGCAACGCTCAACCCTTATAGGGCTAAAGCGATAGGCGATTTTAGCTTTTTTTACCTATGAAATTAAAACTGTTAGTAAACGTAATGTAATTACACCGGTGCTGCAGTGTGATGGGCTACCGTGGCGGTAATTTTGTAGGTTAAAAAAGCAATTAAAAAAAAGAGGCCTCAGCAGGCCCCCTTAAGATGTTTTCTCAAAAAGGTGATACCGGTTAAAGACCCTTTTGTAGAAGTATTGACATTCTTCCAATCAGGCAAACTGAAGTTTTTCCAATCCTTTGGGGGCAAAATAGCCAGGCTCCAAAATTGGAGGTTTTGAAGCCTGGAGCACCGGTAAATTTTTGCCCAGAAATGTCCTAAGACCACCCCGTCAACTTTTAACGGAAAGGAGGCGCATACATCAAACCACCTTCAGTCCAGAGGGCATTCTGACCACGATCCAATTCAAACTGAGAGTCTTGACCCAGGTTGCGCTCAAAGATTTCACCGTAGTTACCCACATGCCTGATAGCCCGGAGCATAAAGTCATTGGGTAAACCCATGTCAGTCCCCAGGGTACCTTCAGCGCCCACAAAACGCAGAATATTAGGGTCGTCACTATTAACGGCTTCCTCAATAGTTTCTGAAGTCAGGCCAAATTCTTCAGCTTGAATCAGACCGTATGTAACCCACTTGACCGTGTCAAACCAGGCAGAGTCATTATTAATGGTCACAGGACCCAGGGGCTCCTTAGACATAGTGACATCTAGCAAAATATGGGCGTCTGGCTCACTGAGGGTGCTCCGGCGGGCCAACAGCTGAGACTTATCTGACGTGAAGCCTTCGCAGCGGCCTTCGTCATAGGCCGCGTAGCCTGCATCCGCATCCTGGAAGACTACGGGCTCAAAGGTAATGCCACGCTGACGGAACTGGTCAGTTAGGTTGAGCTCAGTAGTGGTACCGGTTTCAACACAGACAGATAGACCTTCCATGTCTTCTAGAGTGGTAACGCCGCTGTCAGAACGCACCATCATGCCCTGGCCATCAAAGAAGGTGGTGGGTGCAAACTCCATCCCTACGGAGGTGTCGCGACTGATGGTCCAGGTGGTGTTACGGGAGAGCATGTCTACCTCACCCCCTTTCAGCGCCTCAAATCGCTCGGTGGAATCCAGGTTGCGGTATTCCACTGCTTCAGGATCATCGAACAAAGCAGCCGCAACTGCCTTGCAAACATCCACATCTAAACCAGAATAAGCACCGCTCTCGTCAACAAAGCTAAAGCCAGGAATACCACCATCAACACCGCAGTTTAGAGTGCCGCGACTAAGAATAGTCTCCAGACGACCACCGCCGCTAACAGCAGCGGTAACTGTATCAGCAGCGTCACCAGCCGCATCAGTAGCGGTATCAACTGCATCTTGAGCACCACCGCATGCAGCCAGTGGCAAAGCAACAGCAAGCAGTGCTGCAAATGAAAGACCCCTTTTTGCCATAGTTATCTCACACACTCCATTAGAACAGATCAAGCAAGCCTTAGATGAACACAGCTAGACCAAGAACCAATTCCAGACTTAGAACCAGGACTGCAGTCTAAACCACTGTCATATATCCAGGCTGGAATTTTATGCATTCTAAGACGATATGTTATCGCCTACCAAGAATTAATACGTATAATACGCGGCAGTTAGGGTAAGAATATGGGGCGCTTAGGGAGCGTTTTTACTGAGACAGCAAGGGTTTGTATCGCAGATCACCCTTTTTGGATTGTTGGGTAAATTTTAAGACTTGTCAATAAAAGACGTACCTAAGTTAATTAAAACCATAGAAGTAGCCTTAGGTGTTGGCTCCTCAAAGTCCACAGGTTTCTGCCAGCCGATATCTAGCAAAGCAACCCGAAAGTATCAGTTGTGCTGTGCCATGTCTCGGATTAGAGGCACCCTAGACTGAATGTAGCGATTGACCTGGTTCAACTCAACTGTATCTAGAGGCGACTGATTGCTTAGCTGCTCTACAACCCAGCTCACTAGCCCCTGATCGTCTAGGCTGAGAATATGGTTGCGATGGGCGGCGTCAATGACAGACCACAGTTGACGAAGCAGAAAAGGAGACATGTATATTTTAATATTGTTTTAATGTTCTCGTTTCCATTATTACCGTTACCCGCCGAAGTGGATGTTTATTTTTGACAAGTTTTCTCATAGACAAAACAGCCTGCATCAGGATGGGTGGCTGTAATGAGGCTGCTTTGTATTAGTAACGGGCACGGGGAAGATCTCATTGCTGTTAAAGTTTTGCTGGCATTACAGGGGCTATTTCCTCAGTTGTCGATGGCGGCGTTACCGATTGTGGGAGAGGGTCAGCAGTATCAAAAGCTAGGGGTTGAAATTATTGGCCCGACAAAACAAATGCCATCTGGTGGTTTTATCTATATGGACGGTCAGCAGCTAGCGCGGGATTTACAGGGAGGTCTACTGCAGCTGACGATTGCTCAGCTCAAGGCGATGAATCAATGGCTCCGCACAGATGATGTGGTCCTGGCGGTGGGAGACATTGTACCGTTGCTTTTTGGCTGGCTAAGCCGCCGTTCTTATGGATTTGTGGGAACGGCTAAATCTGAATACTATGTGCGTGATGAACGCGAGCAGCATTTGGATAAATCCACTCTCTTGGATGTATTAAATTTTCAGCGGACCTGTGTGTATATGCCGTGGGAACGCTGGTTGATGCGGCGCAGCGTCTGTGTATTCCCTCGTGATGGCATTACGACCCGGCGGTTACAGCACTGGCAGGTGGATGCTTATGATGCTGGCAATCCGATGATGGATGGTTTTTCAATTCCAACGGGTCAGCCGCTATCGAACCAGCAGGATTTGACAATATTGCTTTTGCCGGGTTCACGCCCCCCGGAGGCTTATGAAAATTGGCAGCGGCTGCTAGACGGTGTGGATGATATTACGCATCGTCTAGCAGCGGTGACGTTTTTGACCGCAGCAGCGCCTAGTTTAGACCTGGCAATGCTAACTGCAGAGCTGGCTAGTCGTGGCTGGCAGCAAACTGAGGCCAAAGACTATCGGCGAGATGGCCATAGGCTACAGCTCGATCAGCGCTCATTTATGGTCTACGCTCAACAGGCAAACGTTGCGATCGCAACCGCTGGCACCGCCACCGAACAGTTTGTGGGTCTGGGCAAACCCGTCTTGACCCTGCCGGGCCAAGGGCCTCAATTTACCCTCAGCTTTGCTCAGGCCCAGGCGCGTCATTTAGGGCCGTCGATTACCCTGGTGCATCAGCCTACCCAGGTACACCAGGCGCTGATGGCTATTTTGGACAACCCAGAACAGCAGGCGACCATTTATAAAAACGGTATAGACCGCATGGGGCCACCAGGGGCAGGGCACCGCATTGCCCAAATTTTGGGCAAAACGCTATTGGCATAAAAATGTGGGGACGTTCCATGGAACGTCCCCACATTTTTATCCGACCATAGCGCTGGGGGTTTGGGCCTTGAGGTACTCCGTATTTACCCCAGACGCACGGGTAAGGGCAATTTTGCCGGTACGGGCAATTTCACGCACACCGAAGCGATCTAACACCTGAACAATCGCCACCATTTTTCCAGGATCGCCCACGACTTCGATAGTGAGGGAATCATCGGAAACATCGACGACACGGGCGCGGAAAATCTGAGCAAAGTTAATAATTTCTGAGCGTGTACTATTGGTGGCATTCACCTTGAGCAGCATCAGCTCACGCTCAACACAGGGTTTTTCAGTAATGTCATTGACCTTAAGCACGTTGATCAGCTTATAGAGCTGTTTGGTCAATTGCTCAATCACACTGTCATCACCCGGAACAACCATGGTGATACGAGAAATTCCTGTCTGTTCAGCAGGACCAACAGCAAGACTTTCGATATTAAACCCACGGCGGGCAAACAGTCCGGCGATTCGGGAGAGAACGCCTGCTTCGTCTTCGACCAGAACAGAAAGGGTGTGTTTCATGGGATGGACAATGGTAGGAATGGCCCACTGTTAGTGGGAATGGCCCAACTAAATCAGTGGATAGGCCCACCATTTTATTCTAGAACTCCGACTTGTGATCAATGCAGTGATAGAACTTAGTCCTAGAAGGCATCAATGCGGCATGGCTGATCCTCAGGATGGGTTTAGCTGTGAGAGCTTTTAAACAGCGGCTGATCTAGACCGATTCAGCCCCTAAATCAGCGATCGCAAGTTTGCACTGCGTTATGGATGTTGAGCTAAATGTTGAACAAACGTTGAGCAGATTCTAGGGTTCTAGAGAAGCATCCCGAAAACAGGAACGACTTACGAAAATTTTTATACACACGAACGGCTAAACGATAAATCTTGACGGCACAGACGATAAGAGTCGTTTATCAACTCCTTTAGAGGATGCAAAACTATGGGTAAGCATATACTGTTGATCGCAGTAGATACCGGAGAATTGGTAACGGAGTATACAAATGAATCACCTGCGATCGCAAACGTCACTGCCCTTAGGAAAACGTTGTTAAGCGAAGTTGAAGATCTCCGCGACGATCAGGTGATCACGCTGATCAACCCCAACCTGCGGCAAATGCGTCATGCCTTAGCACTTATCACCTATCGCTGCCGACATGATGATCTGTGCTTGATTTACTACACAGGCTGTGGTGTCATTGATCCCCACACTGGGACAATCTATCTCGCCAACAGTGACACTCGCCCCGATGCCATTACAACGACATCTATCTCCAGTGACTACATTCGCCACGCTCTTCCTTCTCTCCAAACTGAGCTAAATCGGGTGATGATTTTGGACTGTATGTGGGGCTCGCTACCGGCTCAAACGATGCCCTACGTGCCCACCGAACACACCAGTCGACTGGCGACGGCCCATTTGGCAGACTGCAATTGCGCGCTGTTTACGGCGCTAGGCACTAACACCAATCCCTGGCCCAGAATGGACGATGCCGAACTCTCTCTCTATACCCAATGTTTGATTGAAGGTTTCAGCACCGGACTCGCCGATATTGATGCCGATGGTGGAGTGTCGAGTAATGACTTACAAGCCTATATGGCTCAGACCTTAAACCAAACCCACTGCGATATCTTTCCGATTACCCTCTGCAGCTCAGACAACAGAAAACCAAACGACAGGTCGATCCCCATGCTACAGGTGCGGCCCTATTCACCCGAGCGAGAATATCGACACTGTCTCGAAGACTATGCCCAGCGTCACCGGGGCCATATTCCGCCGCACCATCGGGATGTGTTGGAGTTTTTGCGCTATCAGCTAGGGATTACGTTTGACCACAGCCAGGCCATCGAAGCGGAGGTCATGGCTCCCTATGCAGACCATCAAGAGAGTTGCGATCGCTATCGTCAGGCTCTCTTAGCCGCCTTAGATTTGGAAAACCCCCTAGGAAAACCCCTTAAAAAGTGGCTGCGGCACCTGCAAAGCGAGCTATCACTCAACTATGAGGATGTCTGCACCATTGAGGCCCAAGTGATGACCCAAGCCATACCCCAGTCGAATCTTCAGACCCTCCCCCGCTGGTTAACCCCCGTCGATAGACGCCAGCTACCCGCCCGAGTCTCTAACCAGAGTGGTTAAACCAGGCTCAATCACTGGAGCGGCCTAGACTTGCCAGGGGTGACTACACCATTTTCTGCTAAATATTAATTCTGCTGAAACCCTTCCCCCTAGACGGTTTGGGAATAAATATGGGCAATTTAAGACAATTAATCCAGTCAAGTCACTATTGATGATTGCGAGATGATCCGGTAGCGTCTTTGGCATGCTCGCCATCGGCTTAGGGGTCGCCCATGCAGTCAAATCCGTCCTACATTCAAGCTCCCTGGGTTCAAAATATTTTTAAGGCGCTTAACCTGCGCACCGAAGAAGGGCATCGAACGTTACTGATGTTTGCCTTTTATACCCTCATGTCCATGGGCATCATGTGGCTTGAGGTGAGTTCGGCCGCTCTGTTTCTAGATGCGTACGGGTCAGACAAACTGCCGCTGGTCTACATTTTTACGGCGGTGGTGGGGGCCAGTTTGGGCAGTGTGTATTCTTGGCTGCAGCGTCTGATGCCCCTACGTCAGGTGATTGTGCTCATCGCGCTGATGATGACCTTGCCAATTTTTCTGTTTCGAATTGGGCTAGGGGTGGCGGTGTGGGCGCCGCCGACTATTTTTGCGATGCGGCTATGGATGGAGGCCATTACCAACCTGAACGAACTTAATCTATCGGTGTTGGCCAACCAGCTGTTTAATATTCGTGAGATCAAGCGGACGTTTCCCTTGATCAGCAGCGGCAACCTGGTGGCAGACGTGCTTAGCGGCTTTACTCTGTTTGCCCTGCTTGGGTTTTTAGATATTCAAAATGTTATCTACCTGGTGCTTGGCGTCATGCTGGTGGCAACAGGGGTGCTGTTTTACATCAGCAGCAGCTATGAGCATGCGTTTCCCGACTCTAAACGCCGCACGGTTGAGGTCTCCAATGTTAACTTTTCAGCTCGACGGCTGCGCCAGCTGATCCGGCGCTATGTGCTGCTTTTGCTGAGCTTTTTTATGATCGCCCAGATGTTGCTATATCTGGTGGAGTACCAATATCTCTATCAGCTCACCATGCGCAACTTTGAAGTTGATGAGCTGGCCAGATTTCTGGGTGTTTTCACTGGTGTTCTGGGGTTAATCGAGCTGATCACCCAGCTATTTACCTCCAGTCGTCTGATTGAACGCCTGGGGCTATTTGTTACTGCAGGGCTTTTGCCCACACTTTTGGTTGTTTTGAGCAGCCTCTTTTTGGGGGTCAGTCTGGTGCCAGCGCTAGTCGGGATAAATGGGTTGTTTATCGGGCTGGGGGCGAGCAAGTTTGTTGATGAGTGGTTGCGCTACACCGTTGTCGCCAGTGCCCGTCCGGTTCTGTTTCAGCCAGTGCCTGCCCAGCGTCGAGCCAGGGTGCAGTCGTTGTTTGGCGTGGCCGAGGCGGCTGCCATCGGTACAGTGGGGGTGGGCCCTTTGCTGATCATTGCCCTATCTGATCGCATTACCTGGATACCCTACAGCAGCTTCTTTTTGCTGATTACCCTGGGCCTAGGACTACTGTGGCTAGGCAGTATATTTCTGTTGCGATCGCAATATCTCAATCTGTTAGTACTTACGGCTGAACGGGGGTTACTTAGCTTTTCTGATGCCAGTCTGCGGGTGCTCAAACAGGCCATCATTGAAGCCCTAGACAAACCGGGTCCGGTGGCAGACAAACGCTCTCTGATTGAGCTACTGACCCAGATCGACCCCCGCAGCATCAGCGAAGTGCTGGCTCCAAAGTTAAGTGAGCTGTCGCCCAGTTTGCAGCAGCAGAGTCTGGAAACCATGCTGGTGTATCCGGACTCCACCTTTACCGACTATGTAGACGCCCTGATTTTTCCAGCGCAAGAACCGGCAATTTTGGCCTTAGCCGTACGCTATGTCTGGCTTACCCAAGAAGATGCCGATGTTAACAAGTTAAAACCCTATCTCAAACGCAGTGTTGACCCAGTTGTTCGCGGCACCGCAGCCGCCATGATGCTCAAGCAGGGCAGCCCTACAAGCCCGGCAGAACGGGCTCGGGCCACCTACATTTTGCAACAGATGCTGACCCACCAAGAAGAGCTAGAGCGGGTGATGGGCTGTCGTGCTTTGGTGGAAACCGAATACATGCAAGGGTTGCGACTACATGTCCCCAATCTGTTGCAGGACAATTCTTTGCGGGTGCGACGGTCGGTGTTACAAGCGGTCGCCGCCACTCGCCTAGAAAAATACTATCCGTCATTGCTGCAGGCCCTACGCTATAAGTCCACACGAGAGGCCGCCATGCAGGCTTTGGTGGAGCTGGGCAATGAGGCCCTGCCCATGCTGACGCAGCTGGCCAATAACCCCTATCAAACCGACACCATGCGTCATCAAGCTTGGAATGTGATCGGTCGCATTGGCACACTACAGGCCTTAAATTTGCTGGCGTCTAATCTCATGACGGCCTGGGGAGACCCCCGCCGCTGGATTTTACGCATCTTGATCAAACTCTCAGACGAGCAAGGTCTGCGGCGGTCGGCCGATATCGACTTAGCTCTCGATCAGTTGGGTCGTCAAGGTGTAGAAACCCTGCTAAATCAGGAGCTACAGTTTATTGGTCAAATTTACAGCTGTTTGGTTGATCTCTCAGCAGACAAGGCACCAGGAGACACCTTTGACTGGCTACGTCGAGCGCTGCAGGATATGAAAACCGATGCCAAGGAACGCATGTTGCTGCTGCTGCGTTTTCTCTATCCATCCTCCACCATACAGGCCGCAGAACTTAGTTTATACGGCTCAGCATCCAGCCGGGCCAGGGGGTTAGAGATCTTGGATAACACTCTAGATATCCCCGCAAAGCGCGCAATTCTAACGCTGTTTGACCAGGCGAGCGACATCGCGACAGTCGCCGCACTCAACCCGCTAGTGCCCTACAAGCCAATGCCGCCTCAAGAGCGGCTGCGCAATCTCTTAGAACTCCGACATTTTTTATCGGATTGGTCTTTGGCCTGCTGTTTTCATGTGGCCCGCAGCGAGCGCTGGAGCGTCAATGCAGACCATGTGATGGCCTCACTCCGGCATCCGGTGGGGTTTGTTCGAGAAGCTGTTTTAAGCTATCTCGACATGGCCTCACCTCGGGCGCTGCAGTCCCTGCTGCCCCTGATGGAAAAAGACCCTGATCCACTGGTGGCGGACCAGGTACAAAAAATGCTGACCAAACATGTGGCGGCTAGATAGCACGCTAACAGTTTGGGTAGGTTTGATGTAGATTTGAACAATTTGGTTAACCAGCCTACTGAGTGATATTGCATCGGCAGCAGCAGAGGGGTACACTGCCATAGCTGGATAGTCGCTCAACGGTAACCACTGTCGGGTTTTTGACGACTACTAACTAACGTACCCTTTTAGCCTTTGGTTCACTATGCTCACCAGCGTTGATCGGTTACTGTTTGTTCGTGCAGTTCCCATCTTTACAGAACTGCGGGACGATTTTCTGGTGCGGCTAGCCTCCATCATGGATGAGCTGTCCTTTCCAGCCAATCATCGAATTTTTCGCGAAGGTGAAGAAGGGCGTTCGCTCTACATTGTTGTGTCGGGGCGGGTACGGGTACATTTGCGATCGCAAGACCTGACCACCCTAGAAAAGGGCACCTGCTTTGGGGAAATGTCTCTGTTTGATGCGGAACCGCGCTCTGCATCGGTTACCACCATCACCGCCTGTGACTGCCTGGTATTAACTCAGCAGCAGCTGTATGAGGCCATTGATGAAACCCCTGGTATTGCCGTCAATATCATTAAGCTGCTGTCACGACGGATTCGGGAAATCAATAAAGAGCGCAACCATCAGCCAGCCAACCAGCCGACAAAAGTCTCGCCAATTTTGCAGGATGCTCTACAGGAGGTGCCTAGCACCCGTGCCAGCGCTTCGGCGCGCTCCTCCAAAAAACAGTCTCAGAAACCCTCGCAGAAAACCACTCCAGCCATCAAGACTCGCTACGAAAGCCCGAGGCCTTATTAGGTCCCTCCCATCGCTTAGGGCTGGTAACGCTGTACCATCGGGTTAGTAACTCCTGGAATGATTAAAGGAATCGCTAACTATGGGGCAACCCTCGCGCTGGGCAAAATGGCTAAAATTTGTGGGAATTGCGATCGCAACCATCTGTGTCATTTGGGCAATTCAGCATTACGGCATTAGCAGGCTGCGCGCTAATGTTGACACACTTGGCGTTTGGGCACCGTTAGCCTTGTTTTTCCTCCGGTTCACCAGCGTTATTATCCCCGCTCTCCCAGGCACAGCTTACTCGGTCCTAGCAGGGGGACTGCTCGGGTTCTCTCAGGGCATCGCAGTTATCTGCCTCGCTGATATCTGTTCCTGCAGCCTCAGCTTTTTTCTATCAAGACAGTTTGGCCGTTCATTTGTTCAACGTTTAGTGGGCGAGAGATTTATCACCCGTGTCGATACCCTGGCCCAAAAACATCTAGAGCGCAACTTTTTCTTGATGACGGCCTTTCTGATGACCGGCTTTTTTGATTTTGTTGCCTATGCCGTTGGGCTAACTCAAGCCCCATGGTTACGGTTTATCCCAGCGCTTATCCTTAGCATTACCATCTCTAACCCACCCATCGTTGCCCTTGGCGCAGGTCTTTTAGAAGGCGGCAGACTGCTGTTGGTATTTGCCATCTTAGGAGCCTTTGCCCTGGCTCTGTTAACCGGCTTTCTACAGCGTAAACAGCCAACCGTTTAATCGACTACAGCACCTACTAACCCAGCGTCAGCAAGTGCTGCAGAGTTATTTCACACATTATCCAACCAAGGCGGTTTGGCGACTCCACTGATGTCGAATACGACGACTCAGCTCAGCTTGTTGACTTAGAGAACCCGCTAGTAAGACTGTTAATTTACCAGTCTGAATTGTTCCCCAGTTAATCAAAACCACCCCTGCCTTAGTGTTCGGATCAAACTCTAGATCCTCCAAATTTAGATCTGTCAGTCGTCGAAAGTCCGTGTGCAAGGTTTCACTACACCAGTTGGGTACTGACAGCTGTTTAGCAATTTCTGTTGGATATGAAGAACCGTTATATCGAGGGTTACACTCAATCGCTAGATAAACGGGTCCTGTTGCCCCATCCACAACGGCAACATCAAACCCAAAGGTGCCTCGCATGCCATTTTCAAACATCCACTGCGCCATCGGGTCAACAACATGCCAAGGCTGGTATGTCGTCGGATAACGATTGCCCCCGTGAACACATCCGTCTAGAATTTGCTCAGAAATCAACAAGCGCTCCAATCCCTGAGCAGTGACTCGATATTGAAGATTAAGAAACGCTGACGCCTGTATTTCTTCTTGAATTTGAAAAGGCTTATCTTTGGGAAAGTGTTCTACAGCGTTTAACAGCTCCTCAGAATTCTCACATCGAAAAATGCCAACACCGTGATCAGATACGGCCAGCTTGACGTAACAAGGGTAAGCAAACGCCTCAAGATTTCCCAACTCAGCCCGATGAGAGAAACATTCAGTTTTGGGCACTGGGACATCCAGCCGATTGGCCAGAGTTATAAAGTTGTTCTTTGAGTTCATGTATTGAACAACGCCATACCACTTGTTATCTAGCTGTCGTAAACGCTGTGCAGATGACTGGTGATCGTGCTCAAACGCATGACCAAAAAAGTAGACAGATATTTTGCCGGGGGAGTGTTGCGCCAGCTCAGCAAAATCAGTATTCCAAATAATGTCTTGGCTGTAATCTAACCCAATGCGAGCATAGTGTTTCTGCAAAAGTGGCCAGTCTGCCGCCAAGTCTGGATGCAGCTGAACCTTATCTCCGGGAGAGCTTAACCCCACAGCTCGTCCTGAAAAAAGATGAATACCTCCATTGGTATCCAAAGTACTCATTGTGATGTCATGGTTAAAGATCTTCATATGCAAAATTTCCTAGAGCGATAATAATCTTAAATAGCCAACCGTAAGCCTGCAATGACCGTTCGCCTATTGAGCTCCCTGGGCGTCTCGAGGAAAAATCAAATTAGCAAGAGACACCGACCTCCAA
Source organism: Leptolyngbyaceae cyanobacterium (assembly GCA_050043105.1). Classification (GTDB taxonomy): domain Bacteria; phylum Cyanobacteriota; class Cyanobacteriia; order Phormidesmidales; family Phormidesmidaceae; genus Leptothoe. The sequence goes on from JBHJIV010000037.1 coordinate 21,678, forward strand.
CCATGCAACAGCATGAAGTATCCTGCGTCACCATTGCAACACCCAAATATTAAATTAATTGGAGAAATGTTATTAACTACGGTGGCAATTTTTGTTGTCTAAATCTTCTAATAACGATAACCACTAAACCGGTCAGCAACAATCTCCCTAAGGGTAGGCATTATTGCAGGGATTATTAAAAAATTGAAATCCGCAGCACCCGCCCCATTAAATACTTTGCATTAAGCCTGATAAGAATTCGAAATATCTAGATCCCATGACAACCAATCAGCAGCTCCTCACCGTACCAAACAGAAAATAATTTCCATTTTCTATTTCAGTAGCAAAATCTGAAGCTGCAGCTTCAGATTTTGCCTATTGCCAATATCAGAGTTTCACCACATTGTGAGGTAGCGGTAACAAAGCCTAGTGCAGCTCTGCCGCAAGAACTATACGCTAGTGGAGGTTCCCTCACGCTGGTGAAGACTATCTTTGGGATGCAGCGGGCACAGAAACCGATACATTTACAGTGAGTCCAACTTTAGCAAGCAGCTGAACCAAATCCTCTACCGAAAAGCGACTGATCTCACCATTGATCAGGTTTTGCATACGAGGAGATGATTGGCGAAAAGCATGAGCGGCTTCCTCTAAGGTCCACTGTCTTTCCTGGATGTAGCAGCGTAGTGTCAACATCAGCTCTGTTCTGATGCGTAAGCTCTCTAGCTCAGCTATGTCAAAGTCAAAAGCAGCTGGCTCTAGAGTAGCCAGCCCGCCTAAATCCTGGAGCAAGTTCATGGTTAATGCTTGAGTAGGCTGATTTGAGCCACTACATTATGGGATACTTCTGTAGCAAACGTCACCAACTCACGGATACAATCAACTGTGTTTACTTGGTAGTAATGGGTTCCGGTTCTCTTAATTTTCATTAAGTCATGACAGACAACTTCTCTCTCATCATCCATGGTGGTGCAGGAGCTTTGGAACAAATTAAACGTGAGGGGAATGAAGCCGACTTTATGGAGAGTCTCCGCTGCATTCTAGAGAGTGGTCGGCATATTTTGTCATCAGGTGGCAGCGCTTTAGATGCGGTTGAAAACTGCGCCGCTCAGCTAGAGGATGATCCCCTCTACAATGCCGGACGTGGTTCCGTATTAAATGAGTACGGCGAGGTAGAAATGGATGCGGCCATTATGGATGGTAAAACATTTCAAGCCGGGGCTGTTGCAGGCATTACGGCCATTAAAAATCCAACCGTACTAGCTCGCAAAGTATTAGAGAAAAGTGAACATGTCATGTTAATTGGCAAGGGAGCCCGTGAGTTTGCCAAATTTTGTGGCGTACCCCGCATGGCTAATGACTATTTCGTGATTGATACACGTATTCGACAGTGGCGTGAGGCTCAAAAAATGGGCGGTATGATGTTGGATCACGAGGCTGCCAAACCCAGCCAAAAGCTTGGCACTATCGGTGCTGTGGCTAAAGATTGTTATGGTGATCTAGCCGCTGCCACCTCCTCTGGAGGCATCGTCAACAAACGCTGGGGTAGAGTTGGCGACAGCCCCATCGTGGGTGCTGGGGTGTTTGCTGACAATGAAACCTGCGCCGTTTCTGCCACTGGCTATGGAGAACAGTTTCAACGGACAGTTCTGTGCAAAATGATTGCAGATTTTGTTTATTTTCAAAATATGGATGCCCAAGCCGCCGCTGGCGCTGGCATTGACTATCTTGATAAAAAAGTACAGGGGTTAGGCGGAGTTATTGTCATTGACCACAGTGGTAACTGCGCCGTTGGCCATTCTACATCCGGTATGATTTATGGCTGGATTGAAAATGGGGGTGAAACCCTGTGTAAGTTAGCGTAAAGACAACAGAAAATAATAGAGAGATTTGTTAATTGCAAATTTTGAACTTGCAACCCACCCCAACCAGACGCTATCTAATGCTTTTGTGTGTTTTTATAGAGCTTTCTTCTGGCTGAGGTAGGGCAGACTGAGTTTTAGATGCATCGACAATGATGCCAAACCCATTACAGTGGTCACATGGCCCACCTTCACCACCACACACTGGGCACAGTCCCTCACGAGCAAGAGAATCGTCAAATAAACGATTACCTATCGCTATTGTTGCCCCGAGCAGTACTAATATTGCTAAAAAAATCCATAGTAGGATAGACATCACCCGACCTCTGATTCAGCACTAATTATAACGAACGGATACGGTCAAAGGTTTGTGTCTTGAACCACTGGTATCTATTGTCATATCACTTTTCCTGTAGCTGCCAGGAACCATCCCAATCTTGGCAGGGGGGAGCTTTTTGAAGCTGCTGACAGCGCTCTACATATAGACGAGTTGCCTGATCATCGGGGGTTTTGTGTAGCAATTCACTAAAAACGTCTATGGCCCGACCAAATTCTCGCTGTTTGTAGAGGCTTCGACCCTTTTGATAGCGCTCAATATGGTCTTGCTCAGCAGGACTGAGGGGTTGCGATCGCAACCCCAAGACTTCATATACATGTACCGGCTGCTGCTTACCTCGAACACAGACATAGTCCAATTCTCTGACCCAAACCGTATCCTTGCAGAGGGCGTAGGTGTTTTCGCTAATGATGATGGAACACCCGTAAAACTTAGTGGCACTTTCAATCCGAGAGGTTAGGTTAACACCATCCCCAATGGCCGTAAACTCCATGCGTTTACTAGAGCCAATATTACCCGTAATCACATCATCAGAATTAATCCCAATCCCAATTTGTATCGTGGGTAGCCCCTGACGTTGTTGTTGCTGATTGAAATAAATTAGCTGTTGTTGCATACACAGGGCTGTTTCCACCGCCATTTGTGCATGGTCTTCCTGGGGAATAGGCGACCCAAACACCGCCATAATGGCATCGCCAATAAACTTGTCTAACGTCCCCCGGTGGGCAAAGATCACATCCACCATTGTTTCAAAATAGCCGTTTAACAACGTCACCGTGTCTTCTGGTGACAGCCGCTCGGTTAACGCCGTGTAGCTCCGAATATCCGCAAACAAAATCGAAACAAACTGACGCCCTCCCCCCAGGGCAGTATTTTTACTATCTAGGAGCTGCTCGGCCAGCTCCTGACTCAAGTAGCGATACATCGTTGCTCGCACCGCCTCCGTTTCGCGCAGAGCGGCCTCGGCCCGTTTACGTTCGGTAATGTCCTGGACGGTGCCAGTAATGCGATCGGGCTCAATGTGAACATGCTCATTGACAGTCCGCTCTGTACCATTGGGCAGCAGCAGCCGGTAGTCAAGACGATAGGGCTTTTTATGGGTGCGGGCAACATTCCACGCCAGCCCCACCCGTTGCTGATCGTCGGGATGTACCCGCTCTAGAAATCGTGACTGACTGGGGGGAATTGCACCCACAGGGTAGCCCAGCAGCGTATATAGTTCATCGGACCAGACCAGGGCGTCGCTGTGAATAGAGGGAGGGGTCTCTATAGTCTTTGCTGTGCTGATGGCTTTATCAACCGCCTTGGCATTAAAACTAACGCTCCAGTCCCAGTTGCCCAGCTGCGCAATCCGTTGGGCGTTGGCCAAGCTGGCTTTGCTACGGGCGAGTTTAGCATTACTTTGCTGACGCTCTGTCACCACCACAGAGAGCACCAGTGCCGTCATGGTAATGACAGCCGCATAGGTTTGTAGCAGCAGTATCGCTTCATCCAGACTGCCCCCAGCTTTAGTAATAAACGGGCCGCCGCGATGGACCGCCCCGACGACTGCAATCACCGACACCAGAAGACTGGCCAGGGTAGTGCCGCGCAACCCTAACCGTAGCGCAGCCCAAACAACAAAGGGAAAGGGTAAGTATTCTAAAGGGTATTTTGCGATCGCACTATCCGTATGGGCTCCAAACACCATGGCACTAACGACCACCAGCATGCTCAAACACAGAGCCATCTCCCAGCGGGAGCCAATACGCAGGGTCATTTTTCGCCGTTGCCAAGCGGCAATGGCCAACAAAAGAGGAGTGAGCACCAAAATACCCATACCATCTCCAAGCCAGATAACAAGGGCGTTTTGAATCAGCTCATGGGCAGCCAGTAAACCAACCCCATAGCCGACTAAGGTGCTGTAGATAGCATTAATAACGGGTGTGACCAATACCCCCAAACCCACAAACATGAGCAGGTCATCCAGCTGCCAGTCATATAGCTCAACACTTCGCTGCCATCGTCGCCGCAGAATATGGCTACCCACCAGCGCCTGTAGAGCACTGCCCAGACACAGGACTAAAGACAGTCCCCAAGGAACGTTATCGGCTAATGAAGCCCAAAATGCCCCCAAGGCCACGCCAACCCAAAGGTTGGGATTGAGTAATAAAGCCGCTAACGCAACGCCAGCCGGTGGCCACAGGGGTGAGGCGGTTGCTTCAAGATTGAGCGCGGTCGTTGACAGCTGGGCAGCCAGAAAAAAACAGACTGCCAGACTGCCGACATGCACCCAATAACTGGTATGCCACTGATGCTCATTTGTCATTACTTGGTAGATGTAATCGTTTTTACCCAACACCGGGGCTAAATCAGACCGTCGGTAATTCCCAGGGAAAATTGTAGATGGGTAAGGTCAGGGTACCCAAAGCTATGGGATTTAGTTGATGGACAGTTCCTAAACAGAAAAGGCTATGTCTGCCACGTGTCAGTTGATTTAATGCTGGATTGGTCGAAAAACAATCTATCTCTTAAATCTGTTCTTTTAGGCGCTATAGAGACGTAAGAGAATATAAAATACACCCATTAAAGAGACTTTTTGGGAGCATTCTTCAGACAGTCGCCAGCCCCTTCTCTGAAATACAAACGACAAATCATAGTGGCGCTTGACAGCTCAGCACACGATTGGTTAGCCCCCTTACTGTTGCGTTATTTAGACTTATAAGCTACTAAGCTAAAAGAGGACTCTAAAAAGTACTTAACAACTCAAATCTAAATTTTTCATTAAAGTCTTTTTGCAGACGGAACAGCGCTGATGTCAGGAAAAGCTAACCATTTACATCATTCCTGCGGGGGTATCTCCATGGCGATTCCTCATAACATCCCCATGGTCATCCTTTATGGTATGTACGTAGAGTATCGAGTAAGGCCACTATGAACACACTAAGTAACAAGTCGGTTAGATGCTCAAACCAGCCTGGTCAGATTACATGGAAGGCTGTGCCTGATTTTATGCAAAAGGTTTTGATTAACCAGGGTTGCACATTACTACGACACCAACAGCAGCGTCCTCAGTTAAAGCATATTCGCTTTCAATATGTGCCGTTCTCCTATCAAGGTGAGCTCTATTACCTACAGCGCTGGTCTCAGGATGAATGGGGGGTGTCTCCCAGTCAAATAATCTTCCCAGAGGAAGGGGCTTGTTCTTTGGCTGTATTGGATAGCGGTAGCATGCTGTCATTGCTGGTTAAAAACGCGATCGCAAAATTCTACGGACACTTACCAGACAATTCCCCTTTTCACCCGCCGCTATCTACCAGGCGGCAGGACAAGGCTCTGCCACTAGCCGGCTAACGGTCACAACACCTATTGGGTCAGACAAACCTGGTTTCAAACCAGCGTGTGCTTATTCAATCATCTGCTCCAGCTCAATCAGCGGAATGAGCCAGGCCACGTCGTAGGCCGCTAAGGTAACGCTCAGGGTGCCGTCTACAATCTGCCAGCCGCGACGTCCCATCAGGTCATACCAATAGTTGTCCTGGGGAACAGTACAGAACGGTTTGCCCAGCGGTTCGCCCAGAGCCGCCGCTTCCTCTAATGACGTGTAGATACCAGAAACACCTAGCTGTTCTAACGGAATTTTGACCTGACAGCGGTGGGGCGTAACATTGGTCAGGGTCAAAATATGTTGTTCACAGTCCGGTGAAATGCGCAGCAGGGCAAAGACTGCCGGATCTACCTGAAGAATCTTTTGATCTCCATTAGGATGAAACGCCCGATTGCTCACTCGCACATCCAATAGGCGACTCAGCTGAGTAATCATTTGAGCGGCTGTAGAATCTAAATTTTTGAGTTCTTGCTTGAGATCTAAATAGTGAATAACAGCCCGATTGATATCACGCTTTACTTTTGTTTTTAAGACTGTTTCGATATTGTTACGAGTGCCCACCAAACCATGTAAATAGATACCCGGAATCCCCCTGAGCACTAGCGCAATACTGCGAGACGCCACCATCCGTTTAATTTGCAGCTCAAGGTCTTCGTACTCACTGTCTAAATTTAGGGCGCTAAACCAGGTAGAGTTAATCTCATAGGGCTCCTCGACGCCCTTCTCAGCGGTACGATAGGAAACTAAAGCCCCATGTTCTCTGGCACATCGGATAATAAAACTAATCTGTTGCTCAGACAAAATATTTTTTACCCCCAATAGACCAATCCCATCATGGGTATCCAAAATGTTAAAAAATGTCATGGCATCAGACGGATACTCTAATGTTTGGACCCATTTTGAGAGTTCTGTTGTATCTTCTTGATAAAAGGTATAGAGAACCAGAGGAGGCAGGGCAAAGTTATAAACCATCTGGGCCTCGTCGTACCCATTCCCAAAATAGGTAATGTTTTCCTCATGGGGGATATAGGTTGCAGTGGTTAACGCCACCTGCGGTGAGACAATATCTAGCACATCTCTAAATAGCCGAATCACCTCGTGGGTTTGGGTCAGATTGGCGCAGGGTGTGCCCGGTTCTTCCCACAGATAGGTGACTGCATCTAGACGAACAATGTCAGCCCCCCGCCGAACATAGAGCAGCAGGGTGTCGATAACCTCTAAAAGTACTTTGGGGTTTGTAAAATTGAGATCGATCTGGTCAGGTGAGAACGTGGTCCACACCCAAATGGGACCATCAATCGATTGGTACTGGGTCAAAATATCTGAGGTGCGGGGGCGAACAATCATTGCCCGCTGCTCAGGGGTCAGTTCATCAGGAGACCGATAGACGGTCGCAAAATTTTGGTAGTCGGGGTTGCCGTTCAACATTTCCTGAAAGGCTTTACTTTGGGACGAGGCATGGTTAAACACACCATCAAACATCAGTCGATAGCGTTCTCCTAGTGCCTCAATGTCTTGCCAGGAACCAAGATTTGGGTCGACCTCCTTAAAGTCGGTAATTGAAAAACCGCGATCAGAACTGTAGGGAAAAAAGGGCAAGATATGCAGAGTGTTAAACACACCGCGCAAACCGGAGGTGCTTTCCAAAAAATCAGCCAGGGTAACCAGGGGAGAGGCTGACTCACTCAGCAAGATGTCACCATAGGTAATCAAGGCAATGTCTTGCTGTGTAAATCTGTTGACGGGCTTAAAATGACCGTTTTCTGCTTTTTTCTCCAGGCTTTTATGGGCGTCATGCACCTTTAGCAATCGCTCTAGCTCCGGCAAATATTGAGTAGCTGCCGCTTTACCATAGAGAAAGGCCAGTCTTGTTAACAGCCGCTGCTGCTGCTCTGACGAGAGCCGCAATAGCGGGCGGGTATAGTCCGGTGTGGGGCTATATGCGTTTCTCTTGGCTATGTCAAAATTTGCCATAGGACATGATGTCTAAACAGCGACTAATCTGGATTTTTTGCTCGTGAGCAAATTCCTTTTTAGGTGTATCGAACTCCTGTCAACGATTTCAAGCGTTGTCAAAAATCAGCGCTAGATTCTTGATAAAAGTTGAAACTTTGTATTAATCCATCTGTAGAGTCCCTATGCTGACATCGACAACAACAGGCATCCCTACCTACACAGCCCGTCGCATCGTGTCGGTCAGCCAGCGCGGCAGTTCTCGCCCGGTAATAATTGAAACCGATGCAGGCTACTTTTTTACAAAGTTACGGGGGGCCGCTCAGGGAACACCGGCTTTAGTTGCAGAGATTATTGTCGCTGGGCTAGCTGAGGCATTGGACCTATGGATACCGAGCCGAGTTTTGATTGACATCACACCCACTTGCCAATGTGACATCCATGAAGATGAGTTTATGGATCTGCTGGGGGCCAGCTATGGGATTAATTTAGGGTTTCAATATTTGCATCAAGCTAGAGACATTTGTGCAGATGAGATTGCCGCCCTCAGTGAGCAGTTTGTTTGCACGGTCCTTTGGCTAGATGCCCTGGTGATGAATGTTGACCGTACGATATGGAATCCCAATCTGATGCGATCGCACAGCCATGTCTGGGTGATCGACCACGGTGCGGCTCTACCCTTTCAGTACCGCTGGTCGACTGTGGTAGAAGACTCCCCTCGTCAGAGCAAATATCCCATGGAGCGTCATATATTTTGGCACCGGGCCAATCAGTTAGATGTTTGGGACACTCGCTTAGCGGCAATGCTCTCTAGATCGGTTTTGCAGTCTGTTATTTGCCAAATTCCTGATTGTTTTCTGCAGCCACTGCTGTCGTCAGCCCTAACCGTTGAACGGCGCAGACAAGCCTATGGAGCCTTTTTGTGGAAACGGCTTAAATCTCCTAGACCCTTTATGGACCCTTGGTTTAACCAAAAGCAAAAAAGTAGCGATTGCTGATTTAGGGAATGAATCGATCTGAAGCAGTGGTTATTTAACAGCCTCTCATCACCAAACCTATCTCGAGAATCAGCAATGCCAAAAAGTAAAGGCCGCGCATAGGCTCCATGGGTAGTCCCATTAGAGCGTTGTCACAGCCCTTAAACGGATTGGTTGATTGTCCAATGAAACGAAATGAAACGGTTAGACGGTGATTTTAGAAACCCATTCTTGAACGAATGAGATCGCACTCTCCAACCAGCT
>JBHJIV010000038.1:0-21072 GCA_050043105.1 Leptolyngbyaceae cyanobacterium
GTGCTGGGCATTTTCACTATACTCCAAGGCTATGCGGCAACGTTTTTAAGCCCTAACCTCAATCGCATTGTTAAACATGTGCAGGAAGGGACCCTGGATTTTGTATTGCTAAAACCCATCAGCTCTCAGTTTTGGCTATCGACACGCACAATCTCACCGTGGGGATTTCCAGACTTGGTTCTAGGAGCTGTGATGGTGATTTACGCCGGCACCCAGCTGGGGTTAAGTTTGGGTAACTATCTGGCTGCTCTGGTGCCGCTTGCTCTAGGGTTTCTAATTTTGTATAGCCTTTGGTTTATCTTAGGGGCCACCAGCATTTGGTTTGTCAAAATCTACAACGTGACCGAGGTGCTGCGTAGCTTTTTAGAGGCCGGGAGATTTCCGATTGTGGCCTACCCTACCGCCTTCCGTATCTTTTTTTCCTTTGTCATTCCCGTAGCCTTTCTCACAACCGTACCCGCTCAAGTATTGCTCAACCGGGTTGAGGTTGGTTGGCTGTTAGGGGCGGGTGTGCTGGCGGCTGGATTATTCTATCTGTCACGTTTATTTTGGCGCTTTGCCCTGCGATTTTACACCAGCGCTTCAAGTTAACGTGTGTGGCGTCATTCCATGAAACACCCCCTACATGATGGCGATACACTATCGGAGTACCCCAGCGGCAATGCCATGAAACTCAGTTCTCTCTGCTTTAGTGTTTTGTTATTGTTGTTGACCGCCTGCGATGGTCAGTCTCAAAACAGCCGCGACGAGAATACTTTGGTGATTTTAGGGTCACTCACGGGTGTTGGCCAAGAGATTATTGAAGAAGCGTTTGCCCCATTTACGGCTGAGACTGGCATTCAAGTAGTTTATGAAGGCACGGATGCGTTTGCCACAGTCTTACCAATTCGGGTGGAGGGTGGAGATCTGCCAGATTTGGCGATTTTTCCGCAACCGGGACTGATGGCAGATTTGGCGAGAGAAGGAGTTCTCACTCCTTTAGATGATGTTGTTGACCTGGAAACATTAACAGCAGCCTTTGGCCCTGACTGGGTAAACTTGGGAACCGTAGATGAGCAGGTCTATGGATTGTGGATGCGGTCTGATCCTAAAAGTTTAGTGTGGTACAACCCTGATGCATTTGACGCAGCAGGCTACGAGATTCCCGCCAGCTGGAATGAGCTAATGGCCCTGACTGAGAGAATTGCAGATGAGGGGAAAACACCCTGGTGCGTTGGCATGGAAAGTGGCGAAGCCAGTGGCTGGGGCGGAACTGACTGGGTAGAAGACATTTTGTTGCGCACGGCAGGCCCTGATGTATATGACCAGTGGGTAACCCATGAGATTCCCTTTAATGCTCCTCCTGTCAAGGAAGCTGTGGAGTTGTTTGGAGAGATTGTGCGCAACGAACGCTATGTGCGTGGCGGTGTTACAGGTGCCATCAGCACACCCTTTGGTGATGCTCCAGCCCCGATGTTTGAGCAGCCACCCGGGTGTTATATGCACCGTCAGGCCAGTTTTATTACCGATTTCTTACCAGATACCGTAGAGCCAGGGCGAGATACTCAAGTATTTTTACTCCCCGGTGACGGGCCAACGGCCCCGCTTCTGACCGGCGGTTTAGTGGTTGCCCTCACCAACGATACCCCGGCAGCCCAAGCAGCTATCCAGTACCTGACAACGGTTACTCCCCATCAAAGCTGGGCGGCGCGGGGCTATATTAGCCCCCATCAAGATGTTGATTTCGCCATATACCCAAACGATGGTGTGCGGCAAATGGCAGAAGTGTTGGCCCAGGCCGAGACGATCCGATTTGATGGCTCTGACCTGAAGCCTGCTGCAGTCGGCACAGGCACCTATTGGTCTGAGATGGTGAACTATGTCAGTGGCGCAGATGCAGATTCAGTACTGTCTACTATTGAGGCTAGCTGGCCCGATGAGTAATTTTCAGCTGATAGACCATAGAGTCGAAGAGTGTGGCCGTAATACTTGTCGGTAAATCCTAAAGATTCCATCCCTAATCGAATCATGACGCGCTGGGAGCGGATATTCTCTGGTGTGGTGACCGCATAGATAGTCGGTAGCGCTAGCTCTTTAAACCCGTAGTTTAAGGTAGCTGCGGCTGCCTCGGTAGCGTAGCCATAGCCCCAGCTAGCTGGACGAAAGTGCCAGCCAATTTCGACTTTGCCGCTGTCTGTTTTGTCATTGTTGGGTAAACCAACCAGCAAAATACTGCCAATGGCGCGGTCAATTGCTTTTTCAACTACAGCCCAAACACCAAGACCATTGATACAGCGCTGACGATAACGCTGTAGTCTGTCTTTAGTAATGCGAAGAGAATCATCGGCATCACTCTGAAGCCAGCGAGTTACCCGTGAGTCGCTGTAAATGTCAAATGCCTGCTGAGCATCATAAAGGGGCTGCCAGTCGCGAATAATTAATCGATCAGTTACAAGTTTCATATGGGGGTATAGCCTGAGCCTATAAACTCGACATTCACCATTACTGATTGACCGATTTAGATCCGATAACTGACGCTCATCCTGGTTTAAGCAATAGAGGCTAGTAGCTCTTATCAGAGCGCATACAAATCAGTAATGCCCGATATTTTACCGATGAGATGTACCAAGTACCCGGCAAGTTTGCAATTATTGAAAATCCTTTGTGTGGATGTTTCTTAGAAGATGCTTATGTTACGACCGATTAACTAAAGACCAGAGAGGGTGTGATGACCCCTGACGCTGAATCTGAGCTAGCTGATTTTCTAATCGCTTACGCTCAATTGGGGCAAGACCCAGGGTGACATGGCGAAGTTCGCGAACCATTAGCGTACTGGCTAAACCAACACACAAAAAGAATCCCAAAGCTCCTAAAAAATTATATTTCAAACCGTAATACACAGAGGTCCAGGTAAAATAGTCAAATAACAGGCTAATTTCAGAGCGCAGTTGCCACAGGGTTAATGGTCCTATTGTTAGCCACACCATAACGGTCAGACGCCACCATGTCGTTAGGGCGTGCTGTCGCAGCGCCTCAATCGCCCTTTCGTCAGTGGTGTGGGTGCTGTTTTTAGAGCTTTTGGAAGAAGTCACATTTCGTATTTTGCCAATGTCTCTGTAGACGAGCCTTACTCTATTCTGTCGCGGGTGTGGCAATATCAGGATTAGAGTTTGAGCCAGAGCGCCACCAGGCAAGTAAAGTACTTGCGATAAAGATACTAGAATAGGCGCCTGCTAAAAAGCCAACAATCAAAGCTAAGGCAAAAAACTTTAGGGTATCTCCCCCAAAAATGACAATGGCTAGTAACGGTAACACCGTTGTCATTGTTGTATTTATAGAGCGCCCCAGAGTTTTGTTGACAGCATCGCTAACAATTTGCTCCACACCTTGATCAGACATCCGTTTAAAGTTTTCACGGATGCGATCATAGATGACCACCGTATCGTTAACAGAAAATCCAACAATCGTTAGCAGGGCCACAATAAACAAGCTGTCTGCTTCATAGCCCAGGGTAAGGCCCAAAATTGCAAAGATGCCCAAGGTAATAATGACATCGTGCATCAATGCCAAAAGAGCCAGAAGGGCATAGTCAAATTTAAATCGGAGACTTAAATAGACGGTAATGCCAGCAAAAGCAACCAGGAGCGATAGCAAGCCAGCGACCAATAGCTGTCTACCAATGGTGGGTCCAACGACGTCAATCTTGGAAGCGGTTGGATCAATTTGACCCAGATTTTCCCCAAGTGCTGAGCGTAAGCTTGTCTGCTCGTCCACATCTAAGTCGCGAGTACGAATAGAAATAGCCTGCCCAGAGTCGCCCACCAGCTGCAGGCTGCTACCCTCTAGACCTTGCTGATCTAAAATTGCTCGTACTTCAACGATATCGATAGGTTCACTACAGGCTGTTTCGCCACTGCAGTCGCGCTCTAGCTGTAGTAAAGTACCCCCAATAAAATCCAGACCTGGTCGTACAGGGCCACTGAACTGTGACCAAGATATGGCCATAGCCGCAATGCTAGCAAGCACTAAAAGACCAGACGTGAGCCACCAGATCCTTCGTTGTTTAACGACGTTCAGTTTCATGATTGAGACGGTTGCGAAGTAGACGGCAGGTCGGTAGCTAGGCTGGGAGCAAAATAGCCTACCTTGCGAAATTGCGGAAAGCTAATGATAAAGAAGAGAAGATTGCGGGTGCAGGTAAATGCGGTAAACAGACTAACTGCAACACCCACTGCCAGGGTGAGGGCAAATCCTTTTACGAGGCCAGCACCAAACCAGAACAGAGCGGCACAGGCAATGATCGTGGTGACATTGCTGTCAAGAATACTGGAGAAAGCGCGGTAAAACCCTGACTCAACCGAACGATAGAGGGTTTTACCCGCTCGCAGTTCTTCGCGGGTACGCTCAAAGATCAGCACATTGGCATCCACTGCCATACCGATACTGAGGATAAAACCGGCAATACCTGGCAAGGTCATGGTTACGCCCAAAATGTTATAAGCCGCCCAGGTCAGTAGTGCATAAACCACCAGCGCCACATCTGCCAGGATGCCAGGCAGACGATAATAGACGGCCATAAAGATCAGTACCAGCACTAAACCGGCAATACCGGCATAGAGGCTGCGCTGGATACTGTCGCGGCCCAGGGTGGCTCCCACCGTCCGATTTTCGACCACTTCTACTGGTACCGGTAAGGCTCCACCCCGTAGCTGAATTTCCAAATCCCTGGCTGCGTCAGCATTAAAGTTACCTGAGATGGTGGCGCTACCACCGGGAATACCTGTGGCAGCATACTGGACATCCACCGTGGGGGCACTGATCAGACGATTGTCTAGAAAAATTCCGAGAACGCGACCGGTACCGGCAATATTTCGGGTCATTTCAGTGAAAAGAGTCCCGCCTTCATTGTTGAAATAGATGGAAACTTGCCATGACTGACCACTGGTGCCTAACGGACTTGCCAGGGCATCTCTGAGTTTGTCACCGGTTAGCTCAGTATCGTCAAACAGTTCGAGCAATGTTTCCCGGCTGGCTTGTAGATCATTGGTGACCCTTTCTAACTCGGCCAGTTGCTCATCGGTAATGTTTTCATTGCCGACAGCTAGTATGCTGGCTTGTTCGACTTCTTGCTGGTTGACAATATCTGCGATCGCGCTTAGCTGACCTTCAGTGCCCGGTTTCTGTGCCCGAAATTCGAGCTGGGCTGTGCCCCCCAGCACTCGCTGAGCTTGGGCAGGGTCGCTAACACCCGGTAGCTGAATCAGGAGCTGGTCTTGACCAGAGCTTTGGACAATGGCTTCGGAGACGCCCAATCCGTTAACGCGATTCTCGATAACCCGTTGGACAGCCTCCAGTTCCCGTTCGGAGATTTGGGTGATCTGTGCGTTGGTGAGCACCTGTAACGTGAGCTGGGAACCACCCCGCAGATCTAACCCCAGCTGAGTAGGCAGCTGCACAATGGTAAACACCGCTGCGATCACAAGCCCAACAATGACTACCAACATCGAGCGTTGTTTACCCATGGTCTTTCTCCGTTTTATCCATATACCGGCTCAGTAAGCGTGGCTATCCAACAGAACATCCTATTATAGGTTGTCGTGCTTAGCTCCATTATCCCCTTGTAAAAATAAAAGGCATTGCTGATCGTCGGGATGGTTTTAACCGTGAGAGGTTGTTAACTATTGGCCGCCCTAGACCGATTTATCTCTTAAATCAGCAATTGCAAATTAAAAAGCACAGGGTTCAAACCCTGTGCTTTTTGCTCGTTTACTGCAGCGATATCGTTCTATACCCGTGCAGTCATCATTTTTTCAACGGCTTCCACAATTTGCTTGGGTTGAACTATAGTCAAACTTTCTAACCGACCATTGTAAGGCGTGGGGATATCCTGAGAAGACAGACGCAGCACGGGCGCATCCAGTTCATCAAAGAACCGATCATTAATGGATGCAATAATTTCTGCCGCAATCCCGCCTGTGCGCATACATTCTTCAACGATGATCACTTTGTGAGTTTTACGGATCGAGGCACTGATGGTGTCGTAGTCGACCGGTTTGAGAGAAATTAAATCGATTACCTCTGGGTCAAACCCTTGAGCCTCAATCCCTTTGACGGCCTGCAATACGTGGTGACGCATGCGGGAGTAGGTGAGAATGGTGACATCTTTACCAGGACGGACCACCTCAGCCTTGTCCAGAGGGATCAGGTATTCGTCATGGGGCAACTCCTCTTTGAGGTTGTACAGCAGCACATGCTCAAAGAAGAGGACCGGGTTTTTGTCGCGGATCGCCGACTTGAGCAGCCCCTTGGCATTGTGAGGCGTGGAGCAGGCCACAATTTTGAGACCCGGAACGGCTTGGAAATAGGCTTCCAAACGCTGAGAATGCTCTGCCCCCAGCTGACGACCCACACCGCCAGGACCCCGAATCACCATGGGAATGTGGTAGTTGCCTCCGGAGGTGTAGGGCAACATGCCTGCATTGTTGGCAATTTGGTTAAAGGCCAGCAACAAAAAGCCCATATTCATCCCTTCGACAATGGGCCGTAGGCCCGTCATGGCCGCCCCTACGGCCATACCAGTAAAGCTGTTTTCAGCAATGGGGGTGTCTAGCACTCGCAGAGGCCCATATTTTTCATACAGCCCTTTGGTGACCTTGTAAGAGCCGCCATAGTGACCCACATCTTCGCCTAGAACAAAGACGGTTTCATCACGACCCATCTCTTCGTCTACGGCCTCCCGCAGGGCGTTAAATAAAAGTGTTTCTGCCATTAGATACCTGTGATTTTGTTAACTGCGATAGATGGGGCGTTTACTCTTCGGCAAAGATGTAGCGATGAAGCTCACTGGGAGAGGGCTCGGGGCTTTCTTCTGCAAACTTGACGGCGTCTTCAATGTGGACTTCGATGCGCTTTTTAATCGCTTTAAGCTCAGCCCCATCGGCCAGATTTAGTTCAATCAAATAAGCTTCCATGCGGACGAGGGGGTCGCGAGCCTGCCACTCCTCTTTTTCGGTTTGCGATCGCAACTCATCGGGGTCCGCCAGTGAGTGACCCCGGAAACGATAGGTCAGACATTCAATCAGGGTGGGCCCTTCTCCCGCCCGAGCCCGAGCAATGGCGGCTTGAGCAACATCACGCACAGCCAGCACATCCATCCCATCAACCTCATAGCCTGGCATGCCAAACACGCTGGCCTTGCGATAGATCTCAGTTTGAGAAGACGCCCGCTCATGGGCCATCCCAATTGCCCACTTGTTGTTCTCTACCACAAATAGAATGGGCAGTTTCCAAAGAACGGCCATGTTCAAACACTCAAAAAACTGACCGTTATTCGTTGTGCCATCGCCAAAAAAGGCCGCAGTCACCTGGTCAGCAGACGCATCCCCTAGCGCATCACGACGGTAACGTGACTGGAACGCGGCACCTAGTGCAACCGGAATACCTTCACCAATAAAGGCAAAGCCCCCCAGCAGGTTGTGCTCCTTGGAGAACATGTGCATGGAGCCACCCCGGCCTTTGCTACAGCCAGTTTCTTTGCCAAACAGTTCAGCCATGACAGCATTGGCAGGCACCCCGGCACTCAGCGCATGGACGTGGTCACGATAGGTGCTACACACATAGTCATCGGGCCGCATCGATTTGATGACTCCGGTGGATATGGCCTCTTGGCCATTGTAGAGATGTACAAACCCGAACATTTTGCCCCGATAGTACATTTCCGCACACTTATCTTCAAAGTAGCGACCCAAGACCATATCTTCATATAGTCTCAGGCCCTCCTGCTTATCGAGCTTTGCCGAAGTTGCTTGAAATGTTGGTAACGTTCTTTCCTGAACCATTGGCTTGCCAGTCGCCTCGCCGCAATACAAATTATGATTATTCCAAAAAAAGTGATCAGTTCATGAGCAAATCGCAATAACGAAGATGCCTATTGGCCTGATTAAGTTAAAATCAACCGAACACAATTTTAGACGACAATCTTGCCTTCCCGATGTCCGATGTTTGTTTAATCTGTTTGAATGTTTACTTAAAATAAGTCGGCATTAGTAATTGGTAAATATTGGGGATCGCTGGAGTCAAACTCCATGGTTTAGGCATTGCCACTCTGGTCAAACAGGTGGTGCAAGTAGATTTACGGGCACTAATTTGTGAAAAATCGATAGCCATAGACAGTAGATTTGTAGGCTTAATTTGCTAAGTCAATCGTCTGAAAAGTTTGATTCATCGCTGTAGGCTTTCAAAAATCAGCATTTCATCGCTATTATGTATGCGGTTTTAGGTAGACTACTGTTTTACCCGTCTCAGGTGGTTTCTATACATCTATGCTTTTTGGGCTTTTTGGGTATTTATTCATCCTGTACTAAAGTTTGGCAAGGTCTCATAAGCTGACGTTTACTCAAGTGCTAAGGAAGTCACTGTGCAAATTCCGCTAGATTACTACCGAATTCTGGGGCTGCCGATGCAAGCGACAGCGGAACAACTGGAGCAAGCTCACCGTGACCGTACCCTACAGCTACCCCGCCGGGAATATTCAGAGTATGCCATCAAGTCACGTAAACAGCTGGTTGATGCAGCCCATGTCGCCTTAAAAGATTCAGGTACTCGTCAGGCTTATGACGCACAGCTTTTAGCGGCGGGAACTGAGCCCGTTTCAATTGAGATTTATGAAGAGCAGCTCATCGGTGCGCTGCTCATTTTGCTAGAGCTGGGTGAATATGAGTTAGTCATTCGTCTAGGACGACCCTATCTAACCAGCGGCTCTGGCAATCTAGAGGGGGGTAATACAGAAGACGCTCTATCTGATGTAGTTTTGACTATTGGGTTAGCCTGTCTAGAGCTGGGGCGAGAGCAGTGGCAGCAACATCAATATGAGAATGCCGCAGAATCATTAGAGACAGGCCAGGAGCTAATGATTCGGGAAAGTCTATTTCCTGAAATGCAGGCTGAGGTTCAGGCTGACCTTGATAAGTTAAAGCCATATCGAATTTTAGAGTTAGTGGCACGACCCGTGGCAGATAAGGCTGCCAGACAGCAGGGCGTTGCTTTACTAAAGTCCATGCTAGAAGCACGGGGTGGCATTGATGGGGCCAATGATGATGCTTCGGGATTAAATGTTGAAGACTTCTTGCGATTTGTACAGCAGTTGCGTAGCTATCTAACCTCTGCAGAACAGCAAGATATTTTTGAAACAGAGGCTCAACGGCCATCCTCTGTTGGCATTTATCTGTCTGTGTACGCGCTTTTAGCTCGGGGGTTTGCTAAGCATCAGCCCAATCTGGTCCGTCAGGCTAAGCACCGTCTTTCTTTACTAACGGAGCGTCAGGATGTCTATCTAGAGCAGGCCGTGTGTGCCGTACTACTAGGGCAGACCGAAGAGGCCACCTATGCGTTAGAGCGTAGCCATGAGAATGAACCCATCTCCTTTATCAGGGAGCATTCTGCCGGTGCCCCGGACCTGCTGCCCGGACTGTGTCTTTACACCGAGCGGTGGCTACAGCAAGATGTTTTTCCATTTTTTAGGGATCTTGATAAGAGTAGCGTCACCCTTAAAGATTATTTTGCCAATGAGCAGGTGCAGGCTTATTTAGAAACCATGCCCCCTGATGACACGGTACCGGCGGGAAAATTTGGCACAGGCTACGGCAGTCGAACCTTTGGCAGTTCGAACTACGGTGACACAGACTATTCAGGTTCATCCGACTATGGACGCTCACCCTTTGGTTCAAGCCAGTCTGCTGGCATCGGTGCTGCTACTGTCGGTGCGGCGGCTAACCGTCCTGCATATACGGCTGAAGAGGTGTCTAACCTGTCTCCAGAGGGCCAGCTTGACAATGACATTAGTGCCACCGTTGGGTTTGATGAGTCTGGTGGTAAATCACGGCGACGCGCTGCTTCACCCAAGTGGGGTCGTTTAGCAATAGTGCTGCTGCTCGGTTTACTGGGTTTGGGGCTGTTAGGGTTTATCGTCGCTCAGCTTCTAAACCTATTTGGTGGGCTGTTTGGGGGACCTAAAATCCAGGGTGATCCTCTGGATATTGATGTAGCTCGCCCACCTATTGAACTACCTGCTGAGGATGTCCAACCGTCGGCTGCTAGCGGGGATGTGCAGGTGATTGCTGAAGACGCCATTCAATCCTGGTACCAGATTAAATCTGAGGCCATGGGGCCCCAGTGGAACGCGGATGCACTGTCAGGCATTTTGCTAGAACCAACGCTTGCTCAATGGGTGGCTAAGGTTGCCAGCAATCAGCGCGAAGGTGTGCACCTGGAGTACGAACAGACGATTCAAAATCTAACGGCTGAGGCCATCGGAGAAGACCAAATTCGAGCTGTTGCTGATGTCAGTGAAATCGGTAATGCCTATCAGTTTGGTGAGTATAACGGTGCGTTCTCCTATGAAGATGAATTGACCGTGGAGTACAACCTCATTAGGCAAGACGATCAGTGGATGATTGAGTCCTTTGCCGTTCAGTAGGGATTTCGAATAGCTCAGATTTTTGGTGGAGACGTTGCATGCAACGTCTCCACACAAGGAAAGCAGACAAATGCTGCCCCATTACAAAGCAAAGCAGGTTTCGCTCAACCGTCGTCGTCATTATGAAATTGACGGACAGCAGCTGCCTTGTGTAACAACCATTTTGTCAGCGACCAAGCCATGGGAAGCGAAGCAGCGGCTGTGGCAATGGCGAGAGCGGGTGGGGGCTGAAGCTGCCAATCAAATTACAACTAAGGCTTCGCGCTCCGGAACAAGAATCCATAAGGTCATCAAGGCCTATTTACGTCAAGAAGATTGGACGCTGCCGGAGGGCACTGAAAAATTTTGGGCATCAATTGAGCCGGTACTCAAAAATATTGATGAAGTGCTTTTGGTTGAGGGGGCCGTGTGGCATCCGCTAAAGTTTGCGGGCTACCCTGATGCTCTGATGGTGTATGACGGTCAGCTATTGGTGTGTGATTGGAAAACGGCCCGTCGTCCTAAACAAGAAGAGTGGATTGAGGATTATTTTCTCCAGGTAGCTGCCTACTGCTGGGCGGTGAACTGGGTGTATCGAGATTTCAACGTTAAGGTTGAACAGGCCATGGTTGCGATCGCACTGGAAGATACCCCAGCACAGCTTTTTACCCTTGACCCCGACCAACTAGACCGGCATTGGGGTCAATTTCAGCAGCGACTGCGTCAGTATTATCGGCGGAAATAGCTGAAATTCTGGGAATTTCGCTTAACACTCCTTTAATTACGTATAGAGAGAAATTTGATATACTTCAGGCGAAACTGCTACGAGTAAACACGGATCTTCCGTAGTTATCGCTTCAAAGGAGCCCTGCTATGGCCTTTCTCGTTCCCTTTATTGTTACCTGGTTGATTACCACGGTTGCCCTGATAATTATCACCTTCTTGCCCACTGGCGTAGAATCTGACAGCTTTGGTAAGACCGCGATTACTGCTTTGGTGTTTGGAGTGCTTAACGGTATCGTCGGCATTATTGCCGGCTTACCCGTTTTGGGTGGTTTGCTATGGCTGGTGACGCTGGGTGGTTTGTTGCTAAACCTAATTTTGTTTGGTCTATCGGCCAAGCTAGTTGAGGGATTCCGCCTACGCTGGGGTATCTGGAGTGCAATTATCGGCGCATTCTTGCTGTCGATTATCACCTCTATCCTAAACGCCATCATCTAAGTGGCTACGGGGGCAGCATTTGACTACTTTGCTAAATAGCTCACATTTCTTTGCGTTTATCAAGGACAAAACTTAGGGGAGTGGCCAGTCTGAGCTACTCCCTTTTTTATTGCCTTTAATTTAACTAAATGAAACTAACGTCAAGTCTAAATAAAAATGTAGTTATCTATACTATGATTAAGATATTTAGTGATGAACGGTGGCGAGTTTATGGGCTTGCCTACTGTTCCCTTCGCTTAGGACGAAGGCTGATGATACTCGTCCCACCCAAGTGTCACCCTGCCTTCTTGACTGAGCCTTTTGCTTAGGAGATAAGACTGTATGGCTGATCTTGAGAAGATGCGACGGTATGATGCGGTTGCGATCGCAGATCACTATCGCTTTCGTCTTTTAACGGTACTGTGGCGAGCGCTGTCGGTCGCCCTCATGTTAGGGAGTTTTGTTCTAGGGCTGCTGCTAGATCGAGCCTTGGGTCGAAAAGAAATTAACGAGCCAAGACGCGCGGCCCAACTGCGCAAGATTTTAACGGATCTAGGCCCCACATTCATCAAAGTAGGTCAAGCCCTCTCTACACGGCCAGATCTAATCAACCCCAAGTTTTTAGATGAGCTGATCAAGCTTCAAGACCAGCTACCCCCGTTTGACAACTATGTAGCCAATCGCATTATTGAAAAAGAATTAGGCCGAACTCCCGACGAAGTTTACAGCTATATTTCACCTGACCCCGTTGCTGCCGCCAGTCTTGGACAGGTCTATAGAGCCCGACTCTACACCGGTGAAGACGTGGCCGTAAAAGTCCAGCGACCTGGTCTAGTGCCCATCATCTGTCGAGATCTCTATCTGCTGCGCTGGGCCGCTGGTTGGATTGCCCCCTGGCTGCCGTTAAATTTGGGCCATGACCTCACCCTGATTGTGGATGAGTTTGGCTCAAAGCTATTTGAGGAAATTGACTATCTAAATGAAGGTCGCAATGCTGAGGCATTTGCCGCTAATTTTGCCGATGATTCTAGGGTTAAGGTGCCAGCCATTTACTGGCGCTATACCAGCACTCGGGTGCTGACCTTAGAGTGGATTGACGGGATTAAACTAACCGATATTGAGCGGGTGAAGGCCGCTGGGCTAACCTCGGACGCGCTGGTCAGCGTGGGTGTCTCAGCGGGGCTACGTCAACTTTTAGAATTTGGCTTCTTTCACGCCGATCCCCATCCTGGTAATCTCTTTGCCATGCCCGATGGGGCGATGGCTTACATCGACTTTGGCATGATGGATCAGCTGGGTCAGGATATGAAAGAAACCCTGGTGGACTCAGTTGTGCACCTGATTAATCAGGAGTATGACAAGCTGGCTGATGATTTTGTCAAACTTGGTTTTTTGACACCCGATGTTGACGTAAGACCCATTGTGCCTGCCCTGCAGGCCGTATTTGACGGTGCAATTGGTGAGAGTGTTGGCAACTTTAACTTTAAGAGCATCACCGATAAATTTTCAGAGGTGATGTCCGAATACCCCTTTCGGGTGCCGGCCAAGTTTGCCTTAATTATTCGGTCTTTGGTGACTCAAGAGGGGTTAGCCCTTACCATAAATCCTGAGTTTAAGATTGTGGAAATTGCCTACCCCTATGTGGCTCGGCGTTTGCTGATGGGGGAAACCGATTCTCTACGGCAGCGATTGATCGAAGTGCTGTTTAAGAATGGGCGTTTCCAATGGCAGCGTCTAGAAAATATGATTCGTATCGCCCAAGGCGATCAAGGCTTTAACCTGATTCCAACGGCAGGGTTGGGCATGCAGTTCTTGATGTCTGACGAAGGGCAATATCTACGTCAACAAATTTTAGTCGCCCTCACTGAGGACAACCGCCTCCACACTGAGGAAGTGGGCCGATTGTGGGATTTGGTTAAGGATGACCTACAGCCCGAGCAGCTGTTTGGCGCAGCCTGGACTGCACTGGCGGACTTTTCTCGCAGCCAGGCAGCGGCCTTAGTCCCTGCTGAACTCACGTCGGTTCTATCTGGTATGAATGCTGGTTAGGGTATCCCTCTGAAATAGATGTGGGAGACAGGACCAAATTTAACCAAACACAGTCTGAGCCTGACTCGCTGGCAACGGCTTTGTCAGCAGTTTGACATTGATGACCCATATGCAATTAAGCAAGAATTTCAGCGTATCGCTAGGGCCTATGGTGAGAAGCACAGAGCCTACCATACCGCTCAGCACATCAATGAATGTTTAAGCTGGTTAGACCAGTCTGCGCAAAAGGCGGCGATACTCCACTGCTCTTCCTTAGAGATGGCTCTGTGGTATCACGATTGGGTTTATCAACCACAGTTAAACGACAACGAGCAGCGTAGTGCTGAGCAAGCAGTCACGTTTCTCAACACTCATCATGTGCATCCCGCCCAGATAAAACAGGTTGAAATGTTAATTCTGGCTACGGGTCATTTGGCCGACTCTAAATCTGATCGTAAGGCTGAGTCCGTAGATTGGATGGTCGATATTGATCTGGCCATTTTAGGAGCCGTTCCTCAACGGTTTTTACAGTACAACAGCCAGATACATCAAGAGTATGGTTGGTTGCCAGATGCGGTCTATCAAGCTCGACGAGAACAGGTATTATCTGCGTTTTTGGGCCGTCCAACAATTTATCAAACCGGACTTTTTCAAGCACAGCTTGAAATTCAAGCTCGAGAAAATCTATCGGTGGCTATTGGTGCTCTCTAAGGGAAGAGCCGTTGTTTTGTTCTCTTATCTGTTTTAGACCCAATAGAGTGAGCCTGATAGCTTACTAAATTCGTTAAGCTACATAAGGGCATAAATTGTTGCTTGTGATCTAAGCAGGCCTTATTACGGAGTTATCAGCGAGTGAAATGGTCCTTAAAGCAGCGTCCGCTACTGTGGGTCGTTGGCGGTGCTGCGATCGCAGTTATTGGAATTAGTGCGGTTGCTGTACGACGTTATCGTGCTAACGATTACGATGTGGCCGCATTAACCGTACCAGTGGAGTCCGCAGAAGTTACCGTTCGCATCAATGCCAGTGGCGAAGTAGAGGCATTTCAGACGGTTAATCTCAGCCCCAAAAATTCTGGCATTGTTGCCGAACTACTGGTTGAACAAGGAGACTCTGTTAGTCAAGGACAGGTCGTTGCCCGTATGGATATTGACGACCTCAATGCTCAGCTACGTCAGAATCAGGCAAATCTGGCCGAAGCTGAAGCTCAGCTAACGGATCTGTTACAGGGAACAAAGCTGCCCGAAGTTGCCCAGGCTGAATCAAATCTTGAGGCTGTGCGATCGCAGCTAGTTGAGGCTGAGTCGCGATTAAGCCTGGTGGAAGGAGATCTAGATCGCGATCGTGACCTCTATAACCAGGGAGCAATCTCGGCCCGTGAACTTGACAACAGTGAAAACGCCGTTGAAAGTGCTCAGGCGAATGTTCGCCAGCTGCAAGCTCGGGTTGAAGAAGCTCAGCAGCGTCTTGTCGATCTCGAAGACGACCCAGACCCTGAAGATGTTGCCCAGGCTCAGGCTCGAGTGGAACGGGCTCGCGGTCAGATTTCTGCCATTCAAACTCGCATTAACAACACAATTATCCGAGCCCCGTTTAGCGGAGTTGTTACCCAAAAATTTGCCACCGAAGGTGCCTTTGTCACCCCGACAACGTCTGCATCTGAGGCGGCCTCAGCCACATCCAGCGCCATTGTCGCCGTTGCCGATGGCCTAGAGATCGTTGCTGAGGTACCCGAAGCCGATCTCAGTCAGATTCAGGTGGATCAAGCCGTCGAGATTATATCAACGGCCTATCCCGACAAAGTGTTTAATGGCACCGTGCGACTGGTTGCACCAGAAGCCATTGAACGTCAAAATGTCACCATTTTCCAAGTGAGGATTCGTTTAGACGATGGTTTAGACCTGTTGCGGTCCAATATGAATGTGGATGTTTCTTTTCTCGGCAACCGCCTTAGCGATGCCCTGGTTGTACCGGCTGTTGCTGTTGTCACACAGGGTGGAGAAACGGGTGTGCTAGTACCCGATGAAAACAACAACAGAAATATTCGCTTTCGCCCCGTCACATTGGGGCCTCAGGTGGGTGACCAAATCCAGGTTTTAGATGGAGTCACATCTAATGATCGAGTGTTTATCGACCTGCCTCCGGGACAAACCCTCGATAACTTGCGCTTTAACCGTGATGAACAAAGCTAGCCAACCCGCAAGAAAAAGGGGTAAAGCGCAAAAGCGTCTTTACCCCCTCACTGTCACAGCAGAACTTAAGAAATACCGTTACTGCGGCCGTTTCATGTTTGGCTAGGGATTAGCAACAATCAGCTTCACAGCCTTGCTGATGCTTGAGCCTACTCCACATAGACAACACCAAACTTGCGAATAGAGCTATACGCTGCGTTCTCATTGATTTCATCGAAGATAAAACAATCATGGTGAAGTCCTCCAAACGGGTGGTTATTACTCAGGTCAAAACATATATAAGTTAATCAGCCGTATCACTAGTGCCTGTTAGCTCGATCAACAGCTTAGTCGGCTTACTGGTTGATTCCTCTTTATTGCTCTTAGGATTTAAAACCTCTGAAAATAGAAAGAAGGCTAGACAAACTGTCAGAAATGGTAAAAATGGCATTGCACAAGCTCCAGAATAAGGAAGCGACTTTAGCTGAGCAGTGATATAAATCATCCGACCTTGTAATGACGGTACAGATGTAAATCAGCTGGCCAAGCGATAAAGTAAGCCGAATCACTGATGTTTCTCGAACAATCACACAATAGCGAAGGCTTATGGGCAAAGCAATTTGCTTTTATGCAGACTTTGATGAGCTTTTCTTCAGCCTGTTCGGATCTTCTCTGCAAAACCGTTTGCACTTTTCTACAAAGTTAAGCGCACTTTACTAAAAAAGCCCCGTGATTCCTTTAGGAATCACGGGGCTTCTGTGATTTCAATCATTTCCTATCTAGGAAATCTAGCGGCTTGAACCGAACCTGCCATTACCATCACCAGACTGTCCTGAATCTGACGGTGGAACATAGTCGGCCTGTGCCGCATCAGCCAGCACGGAAATAGCTGGTAACGAAACCAGCGCAGCTACGATGATATGTAGCCACAATCTTTTAGTCACTCTTAAAGTAGTCGTTTTAATCACCTCCTTAATTATAATAAGTGACATTTTTAATTACATTTCTATTGTGGGATTATCAGGATTTAAATGTGGTTAAAACTGTTAATATTTCCTAATCTTTATATGTCTAGAAACTATTTATTTAGATACATTAGACAGATATTGGAAATATTAACTGACATAAAAATCCTTTTGGTTTGTTGGGCTTATGAATAAATTTCCCCCTAGTCAACTTAGAAACTTCATTCCCTATCCGAGTTCCTTCCCCAGTTTCCACATCATCTAGTTTTTCATAGGGGCCATTATCAGCGACAGTGAGCTCGTATTGGCTGTCTTTATGTTTTCCTGTAACCACTAGGCGGGTTGCTCCAACAGCGTGTTTGCCAACGTTACCTAGCGCTTCTTCCAAAAATCTACATAATTTTCGTTTAGCATCAATGCTCAGCTTTTCTGACTCAATAGGGTCAAAGGAAATAATTGTAAACTTAAGATTTGAAAACCCCAATAGTGGTCGTGACAACATTGCGTCATACACTTCTTGAAACAATTCATGGAGGGGGATATCTAAATCAAATTTAGTACCCGCGTAGCTAACATCAAGGGTATGTTTTTGATCGCTAGCATCCTGTTTGATTGAGTCACCGATATAGCGAATCTCACGATTCAGGTCCTCTAAGTTTAAGCAAATTTCAGGTAGCTTAATGGTTTCATCACGAGTTCTTCTAAGAAGATTGGCTAACGTTTGTAAAGGTCCGTTATGAATAGAGTCAAAGATATTCTCAATCGTTTTTTGTCGCTGGGATGCGAGCCGCTCAAACAGCTGGCGCTCATTTTCGAGGGCGAGGTCTAACTGGGCTATCAATTTGCCCCAGCGCCGTTTGTTTTGAGCATAGTTAATGTAAATTAGACTATTGGCTGTTGTCGATACCAGTGCCGCTGTGAACGGTAGCCAAAGACCTACCTGCATTAACGCCAGATAGCTTAGAAAGGTAATTGCAAAAAGTGCTACCAACAAGTTGATAAACCCACTGATCACACCTTTCGAAAATCTGCCGCTGATAATGCCGAGAACTGAGAAAACGATTAAAAATACATACTGTGTAGTTTGATTAGCCCAAAGCAGCGGTCGCTGTCTTTCGACTGCCTGGATCAGCTGACTGATAATGTGAGCTTGAATATCAACTCCGGTAACGATTGGAGAATCACTCAAATTACTCTTGAAGACTCGGGTTGGAACGGCAAACTCTGGTGACAACCCCTCTAGATTAAGAATGACAACTTTATCTGTAATCAAGTCGCTTTGGAGGTTCTGAGCCTGCAACAAATTTTTGGCTTCAACAACGTTGAACGGTTTTGCCTGACCCCTGTAGTTAATTAACGTCTCAACCCCTTCTATTTCTCGTTCGGTGTACCCATATATTGTGCCGACTCTGGGGATCTCACTAGCTCCAAACCGCATAGTGCCTGGATCAAGAAGACCATTGTCTAACTTTATTGGTTCGCGGTTGCTATTCTGATTTTCAAAATAACTTCGCACAACCTGGATAGGAAAAGATAGCTTAAAGTCACTTTGCTCACCTGTAAATGAGGCTCCCAATAATGCTCGTCGAATGGTGCCATCTCTATCGAAAATCAGATCGTTGAACCCTACCTGATTAGCTAATTGTTGCTGAGATAAGCCCTGAATGGGTTCAGCGTTATTGGGGTTACTGTTTTCGACAGTAACTAGATTGGGATATTGATTAAAAACGGATAACAGTTCGCTTTGGTCATCTCCTGTAATTCTGTAGGAAACAATATCCATCCCAACGGCTGCAGGTTCGCTTGCAAAAATCTCTTCTAGCAGCGTTGCTAAAGACTCAGCTGTAATGGTGTACCCCTGATCGGCAGAGCCTTCGACATAGGGCAGCCCAACTTGAACAAGGGTGATGCTACTGTCTGGCGCCTCAATGGAGAACCGAGTATTGAGTGTAAAAAATCGGTCGAGCGCCATTAGCTCAAGCGCATGAAAGGCTCCCAAGGAGCGGGCACCTAAAACTGCCGCAATAATGCCACATCCCCATAGACTGGTTCTTAGGCCATCCAGGACTTTCCCCCAGTGGGTCTGTCCGTCCATTAATCTAGCAACCCCCGTTCGCGAGCTCGAATCTCGGTTAAGCTACGCAGGTTTTTGCCTTCTTTTTTATCCAGTTCTGGGTCAATTTCTAGCACATCGTAGAGCTTGTTCCAGTAATGACGAATCGTGCTGGGTTGCACATTGAGTTCCTGGGCAATCGCTTTGTCCTGTAAACCCTGATGAAAAGCTAGGGTGAGTACGTCTAACCATTCTGGTTTAAGTTCAACCCCTGCCTGTAGCGCTTTGATACCTCGGGTGTGGCTAAACCCCTTTAGCGCCCCGTCAACGCGCTGAAAGATGTCCTGACTGGACATACTTTTGTCGACGATGGTAAACCCACCCTGATGACTGTCGATCTCTGATCTGACCCTGACAAGGGCTTTGATGTAGGTGCTTTGTACCGCAATATTTTGCTCAGGATAGTTTTTCATAACCTGTCTGAGCAGTTCAATACCCGTTTCTACTTTGGCGTCTTGGTGATAGACATCAGGAATAGATAAATCTAAAATCGCCAGACTGAGATGATGGTTGGCTAACAGCTCTAGTGCCTCTTGAGCTGTTTTAGCGGTCAATAGCTCGTAAGTTGGGTAGTGCTGACGCAAAATATCAATGGTGCCGCTCAGCACCACTTGATGATCGTCAACAATCAGAATTTTGCCGGTCGGTGCAGATGCGGGGCCCATGGTTGTGTTCGCTAGGTGTGGCTGCTGTAGATGCTAAAGCATTGACTGTTTCTGCCCCTAATGAACAATGAATGCTGGTTTGATACTGAGGCACTTTTCTGTTCTGAGCACAAACTCCCTTTAGAGTAGTAAAGAGACTATGTCTGAGGGTAGTCTTACCCTAATTTTTGAGCCGTGTTTTCGACAATAATCAAATTCTGCAATCTGTTGAATAAAAATTGCTATGGACTTTGTAGTTTTCTACAAAGTTAACGACCGCTATTTTGTTGGTGGCGGCTGTAAGTCCGTTTAGGGTGCTGAGGTTGGGCCTGCTCTCTAGGTATCGACTTCACCTTCAAAAAGGGTATTTAGTGGCATGGCATTAATGCCTAGCTGTTCTGTGAAATAGCGCGACAGTATGTCATTTTGACCGTGGGTGACATACACTGTCTTGGCCTTAGCATCTTTAATGGTTTGAATTAAACTGGGCCAATCGGCATGATCCGATAGAACAAATCCTCGTTCATATCCTCGACGACGGCGTGCACCACGTACAGCCATCCATCCAGAGGCAAAGGCTGTTTGGGGACGCTTAAAGCGCTTCATCCATGACGAGCGGTGACCTGAGGGGGGGGCAATGACCAAGTCACCTTGAAATTTATAAGTTTTCTCTGTTTGACTGGTGGGTACGGTGGGCAACATGTGCACCCCCACCTCTCGATAAATCTCAGTGAGAGCCTGAACGGCTCCGTGGACGTAGACTGTTTGATCGGTAAACTGGGTCAGTTCTGCCAATATTCGCTGTGCTTTACCAAAGGAGTAGCAAAATAACAGAGAGGGCCTTTCGAGGTCACTTTGCCACCAGCGATAGATGTGTTGAGCTGTTTGGGTACCTGACTGCCAACGATAAATTGGTAAACCAAACGTTGCTTCTGTGATGTAGGTATCGCACTCTACTATCTCAAAAGGCTCACAGGTTGGATCGGCACACCGTTTATAGTCACCTGAAATCACCCACACGTTGTCTTTGTGCTCAACTCGTATTTGGGCTGACCCCAGCACATGACCCGCTGAGTGGAAGGATACCCAAGTGTCTCCTAATTTTATTTTTTCACCGTACTGTATTGGTATTAGGGTGATGTCTTTCCCCAGGCGCTTGCGTAAAATACCCTCTGAGCTGCTGATGGCGTAGTAGCGGTCTGAGCCTGAGCGAGCATGATCAGAGTGGGCATGGGTAATTAGTGCAGTCTCAACCGAACGCCACGGATCTATATAAAAGTTACCTGGTTGACAGTACAATCCTTCAGGGCGAACCGTGATTAGACCCATAACGATTTGGTTTTTGATAGCGATTTGCCCAGTTTCCTAGTTTATGGTTAGAAATCGGACAAATCAAGTGATCTACTGCACAGGCAGCAATTCTCAGTATGACAAATGATACCTGAACAGCTGTTATGGCAGGGATAGTAGTACCATCATGACGTTGCTAAACAGAGTCTAAGTCCCTTGCGCCTTCCAGGC
>JBHJIV010000039.1:0-16752 GCA_050043105.1 Leptolyngbyaceae cyanobacterium
AGCACCAGAGATCATGTTGTTACCGAG
Organism: Leptolyngbyaceae cyanobacterium; assembly: GCA_050043105.1. Taxonomy (GTDB): domain Bacteria; phylum Cyanobacteriota; class Cyanobacteriia; order Phormidesmidales; family Phormidesmidaceae; genus Leptothoe. Next base: position 28 of record JBHJIV010000039.1, read on the forward strand.
GATCAGAGAACCTGCAACAGGCTCACGGATACCGTCGATGTCAACGGGAGGTGCAGCTACGAATGCGATTACGAAGCAAGCAGTGGCAGCAAGTAGTGTGGGGATCATTAGTACACCAAACCAACCTACGTATAGGCGGTTCTCGGTGCTAGTAACCCACTCACAAAACTGATCCCACAGGTTAGCGCTTGAGCGCTGCTGTAGAGTAGTTGTCATGATTTATGAATCCTATGATTATTGTCAAGGTATGACGGCAGGCAAACTTGCCTACTTGTTTCTATATTAGAAGGAATACCTATTTTTGTAAACTTTTTAATCTTGAGAGAATTTATGAGTAATAGCTCTTAGATTGCAATATGAGCTTTTCTAAGCAGCATTCGAATTCGCCCAAATGCTCCTGCAGATAGAGTTACAGTCTTTATTAAGATAAATGCTTTTGTTTGTGACGAGCAGCTAAATGCTGTAAAAAACTACTTTATTTGAAGCTTATTTTCAGCATTTAGGCTTTGAGCAAACACTCATTTTTTGTAACGCTTACTCAAGGAGGGTAGTCGATTTGAGCGTGACAATTACTTATAGCCCTGCGTATACGCTGGTACCGACCTATGAGTGTTTTAACGAGTGCAGCTATTGCAATTTTCGAGTCCGGCCTGGTACAGATACTTGGCTAAGTCTGGAACAGGCAGATAGCAAACTTAAAAAATTAGATGCAATTGAATTACTAATTCTGAGTGGGGAAGTTCACCCTGCTAGTTCACGGCGTCAGGCTTGGCTATATCACATAGAAGCACTGTGTCAGCTCGGTCTCACACAAGGTTTCTTACCCCACACAAATGCTGGCCCCCTCAGCTTTGAGGAAATGAAGCAACTTAAGCAGGTTAATGTTTCCATGGGCCTAATGCTTGAACAGCTTACACCTAAGCTATTAGATGGAGTCCATCGGCACGCTCCTAGCAAACGGCCAGAGATTCGACTCCAGCAGCTAAACTGGGCTGGCCAATTACAAGTACCGTTTACAACTGGCCTGTTGTTAGGAATTGGCGAAACTGAGACAGATTGGGAAGCAACGCTAGTTGCGATCGCAACTAGCCACCAGCATTTCGGTCACATTCAAGAAGTTATCCTGCAACCCCATCAACCCGGAGAACGTCAGCGACTGCCCGGCCCCCCCTGTGATGATGCTATGTTGCTCAGCGCCACTCAGCTTGCTCGTAATATTTTGCCAAACGACATCACAATTCAGATTCCGCCCAACTTGGTACAGTCCTCAAAAACACTGATCGCCTGTCTAGAGGCTGGTGCTCGAGATTTAGGCGGTATCGGACCGATTGATGAGGTCAATCCGACATACCATCATCAGCATTTGTCAGCATTAAAAGCACTCTTACAGTCTCACGGGTATACCTTAAGCCCTCGGTTACCCATATATCCTTCTTATGACGACTGGCTTAGCCCACTGCTAAGTCAAAAAGTCCAGCCATGGAGAACACAGCTGGACTCAGAGTAGAAACAATTAGCTTTGAAAAACTTGATAGAGCGCGTTAGCTATCAAATGTTTCCAAAGGCTAGATTCGTCCGCGTAACATTTGCGCCATCTCATTTTGACGTGGCGACATCTCTAAGGCTGTTTCCTCAGTGATACGTCCCGACTCATACAGTGCATAAAGAGACTGATTCATTGTGCACATTCCGTCAAATGTACACTTTGGTAGCAGAGCCTCTACCTCATCCAGCTGACCTCGCTGAATATAATCCTTAATCGCGTCAGTATTAATCAGAATTTCATGAAATGCCGCTCGCTTCCCATCAGTAGTACGGCACAAACCCTGAGCAACCACCGCAACAAGCGATTCAGCAATTGAAATTCGCACAGCACTCTGCTGTTCGGGCTCGTACATACCCAAAATACGCTCAACCGTCTTCACAGCGCTGTTTGTGTGCAGGGTACCAAACACAAGGTGGCCCGTTTGTGCAGCTTTAAGGGCAATATCAACAGTTTCACGATCTCGAATCTCACCAATAAGAATCACATCGGGATCTTCACGCAAAGACGCCTTTAGAGCATTCTTAAATTCGAGCGTATGAATACCAACTTCTCGCTGCTTGATTAGAGAGGTACGACTGGTGTGAACAAATTCCACCGGATCTTCGATGGTAATAAGGTTCTTTGGCATGTCGGTATTTATGTAGTCAATCATCGCTGCCAGCGACGTAGACTTACCAGAGCCAGTTGGACCTGTCACCAGCACCAAACCCTTGTGATAATGGCAGATGTCTTTTAGGACTACGGGCAAACTGAGCTGGTCAATCGTTAAAATCTTGACCGGAATCAAACGCATCACCAACGACGGGCCACGCAGCGTATTGAATATGTTGATCCGTACACGAGTAAAGTCAAAATGAGCGGCCCCGTCAAAATCCATCCTTTGTTTAAAGTCTTGAATTTGATCGGGCTTTATAACCTCAGACAGCCAGGCATAAAACGTAGCTTCATCTGTTGCTGGGTAGTCAGTCGTCTCAATTTCGCCTCGATTGCGAAACCGAGGTACTTCACCCACGCCCAAGTGCACATCAGAGAATCCTTTATCAAAGGCTTCTCGCACTATTCGCTCCAGAGTGAGTCCGCCACCAACTCTGACACCGCCTGCTGACTTTGGCATTGGAGGTGGTGCAGCCGCACGCGCTCCCCCGGCTCTGCCCATACCTGGCGGCGGTGGTGGTGCGACCCGTTTTGGTGGCGGTGGAGGGGCAGACGACATTGGAGAGGGGCGTTGTGGATCAGTCATAAAGCACCAAAAGCCTTCAGATATAAACGATCAACAGCAAGGAAATACGCCTGTGCCACATTCAGGTTGTAGACACACTTACTAATCATCCACAGACTACCCAAAATTGCAAGTTCACATAGCAGGCCAAGATGCTGACGTTACGGAAGCATACGTACACAGATACTCTGTGCTACTCTAGTCTAGTTGTCAAAAATTCACACACTTGGATATTTCGGGTGTTTCAGTGATTTCAGGTTACTTAGAGCTGGTAGCCTGCTGCTGAAATGCACACCAAGTGGAGGTTTAACCCGAAAGGAGAAAATTTAATGCCTGTTGTAACATTGGCTCAATTACTTGAGTCAGGGGTTCACTTTGGTCATCAGACCCGCCGCTGGAACCCAAAGATGGATCAATATATTTTCACCGCTCGCAACGGTGTACACATTATCGATCTAGTTCAAACCGCGCAGCTGCTCGACAGTGCTTATTCATTTGTGCGTAACTCTTCAGAGAAGGGGCAAAAGTTTTTGTTTGTTGGCACCAAACGCCAGGCAGCTGGCATTGTTGCTGAGGAAGCTAAGCGCTGTGGTTCTTACTATATCAACCAGCGTTGGTTGGGAGGCATGCTCACCAACTGGACTACTATTAAGACCCGTGTAGAGCGCCTTAAAGAGCTAGAGCGTATGCAAGAAACTGGCGCTTTAGCCCTCCGCCCAAAGAAAGAGGCTGCAGTTTTGCGCCGTGAGCTGGAGAAGCTTCAAAAGTATTTAGGTGGCATCAAACTCATGCGGCGTCTGCCAGACGTAGTGATCATGGTGGATATTAAGCGCGAGTACAATGCGGTCCAAGAATGTCAAAAGCTGGGCATTCCTATTGTGTCGCTGCTAGATACCAATTGTGATCCAGATGTGGTAGATATCCCCATTCCTGGGAACGATGATGCAATTCGTTCAATCAAGTTAATTCTTGGTAGTTTGGCTAATGCAATCTACGAAGGTTCCCATGGTCAAGCACCGCAGGGTAGTGAGGACGACATTTACGCCGACTATCCAAGCGCCGAAGAAGACTATGATTATGATGAGGCAGATGTTTCTGCTGCTGGAGATGCCCCTGCAGCAGCTGAAGCAGCCCCTGCAGCAGATGACGCAGCCCCTGCAGTGGATGAAGTAGCAGCGTCTGTAGCAGAAGTTGCGTCTGTAGCAGATGCTGCGCCTGTAGCAGAGAGCGAATAGAACGACGCAACCTTTTTTTGGAACCCTGCATTAGCAGCTGAGCCTTCGCTGGGCATCGGCTGTTAATGCTTTAGGCGTCGCACCATTGGTAAAGAGATTTTGTTGCAAGTAGATTATTAGTGTAGGAGGAGATAATGGCAGGCATTTCTGCAAAGCAAGTAAAAGAACTGCGCGATACTACTGGCGCAGGCATGATGGACTGTAAGAAGGCTCTCCAGGAATCGGACGGTAATCTGCAGAAAGCTGTCGAGTGGCTACGTCAAAAAGGAATTACGTCGGCTGCGAAGAAAGAAGGTCGAGTAGCTGCTGAAGGATTAGTTGAAAGCTATATTCATACAGGCGGTCGCGTGGGTGTACTCGTCGAAATCAACTGCGAAACAGACTTCGTTGCACGTCGAAACGAGTTCAAAACATTAGCCCGCGATATTGCCATGCAAATTGCAGCGTGCCCTAATGTTGAGGTTGTCAGAACTAGTGAGATCGCTCAAGGGTCCATTGAGCGTGAACGCGAGATTGAAATGGGTCGAGAGGATTTAGCGAAAAAGCCTGAAAATATTCGTGCCAAGATCGTAGACGGTCGTATTGAGAAGCGCCTGAAGGAGCTATCTCTGCTGGACCAACCCTTCATTAAAGATCAAAACATCACTATCGAAGAGTTGATTAAGCAGTCCGTTGCAACACTGGGTGAAAACATTCAAGTTCGCCGTTTCTCAAGATTCACTTTGGGAGAAGGCATTGAAAAGAAAGAGGAGAACTTCGCAGAAGAAGTAGCGGCCCAGACTGGTCAAAAGAAAAAAGAAGCCTCTTCAGATGCGCCCAAGGCAGAGGAAGAAGATCCTAAAGAATCAAAGTCTGAAGACGCACCTAAAACCGATAAAAAGAAGGGTAAAAAGAAAAAGAAATAGCATTTACCCAAGAACAAACTTAACTGGTGAGGCAGGTCTGCTAATTGCTTACCTGCCATTTTTTATTTGGGCATCTTAAGCATCTATAGCGAGCTGCTGGATGCATTCAACAGTTCGCGCCGCACATGGCTGTTGTTATCTAAAGCTTTCAGCGATCACCACTGTTGTGAACTATGAGCGCAAAGCTATAGGATTAACAAACTCTGGATTTTGCCACGGGTTATCGGGAAACTCCGGAGCCATCGGTCATAGAGCCTATACTGGGATGTGCAGCATTAAACAGTGCTGGTTCCGTTGTAATTCGTTTGTCTAAATATCTGCGCTAATGGTTAACGCAAGTGGTCATATTGAACAGCAGCTTTCAAAGCTTCAGACACAGACTGCTGATATTGCCACTGAGCTGGAATCCTTAGTTGATAAATATTTAGATATTTTGAGTCAAGCTAGTAAGCGTCAGCTAGTACTAGCGGCTTATCACATCTGCACTCAAATCTACCCTGAAAGCTTTTTAGAACTTAGTTTGTCGCAACGCGATCGTTTACAGAAAAAGCTGCGTGAGCTGGGTAATAGCATTCAGGCTGAGCTGGATGAGAAATGGAAAACGGCCAAGCAGTTTAGCTTACGACCGGCAGAGGAAGATGGTCTAGCCGTCATCCGACAGCTATTTTTGGAAGCAGCCTCAGCTAGAGACGAGTCTGAGGCAAACAAGGGCGACGTGGATAAGGCTGAACAACACCCCGCACAGGAACAGGATGATGTAAATACTGCTGAGCAGGAGCCGCCAGCAAAGCGATCGCAAGAGCAGTTATTGGCCGATATTCGCACACTCATTGGCACTGAGCCGACAAATGTAGCACCGTCAGAGGATGAAGCACCAGGCCCTATGCAGCCGGCTCAAATTATGCGGCGACAAATTTTAATCGAAAAAGCAATTCGAGATGTGCTCAAAGCAGTCTCAGAAAAGGCAAATGAGGTTTTGCAACAAGCCCAGGTCATGCCAGAGGTTCCCCACGCGCTATTGGCAGCTGCATCAGAATCAGAGCGTCTGGGTCACATTCCGATGAAAACACCGAATCTGGTCAGACTGGCAATAAAAATTTTGCACGCGCCTGACAAAAGCAGATTTACCAAAGACGATGAACAGTCCGATATCGATGATGATGATACATCTGATATCGATGACGAGCCAAAAGTCGAAAACTGGTCTGATGGCGAAATCTCCGCAGCCATCATTGCTGGAGATGATGTGGCTGAACGCGAAGCGGATGAGTCAGAGGACGAGCGTTCGAAAGAGCCTATGTCCATGCCTCGGTTTTTACAGCTAGAGTCTTTGCCAGATTTTGTCATGATTCATTTACGGCTTTCAGAAATTGAATTTGCCGAAACTAATGTCGCTGTTTGGCGCAGTCGTATTCGTAAAAAAATGGCCCATCTAAAGCATGTTGGACATGCTTATAAGAATGCTGAGCGACAGCTTGCGATCGCACAAGCCGAAGATGCCTGGAGAGCTAGCTGGACCAACGACTAATGGCCGATCAGCAGCCCGACTGGCTCCGTCTTCAGAAAGCCCTCAGTGTCGAAGCTGAAACTGGGTTCAATGACCTGCAGGGTCATCAAAAACGATTTAGCGAGTTTCTGCGCGATAGCCTACGAAAGTCCCCCAGCTATCTGCCGCCCATCGATCAAGAACGCTGGAGCACCCTTTCAGAAGACTTTGACAAATACAGCGCCCTAAGTTTTGCACAGCGGCAGCATTTAGTTGCCAATACTCGGCGGTTCTTACAGCAAAGTCGTCAGCTGCTTGAGCCGCCAAGTCCTAAAGCCAATGAGGCATCAGGAAACGCTGCCAGCAACTCTAACAAGCGCCCCAATACAAAATCCTTAGTTGCAAAAGCACCAAGTCTGCCTCGCTCAGGTCATCCTCTCGATCAGCCCATTACCTATCTCAAAGGCATTGGCCCAAAAAATAGCGAACGGCTAGCTAAATTGGGACTGTATACCGTGCGGGATATACTCTACTACTATCCCCGCGATCATCTAGACTATGCCCGCCAGGTCAAAATCCGCGATCTCAAAGCGGGTGACACGGTCACGATTGTTGGCACCGTGCGACGCTGCAATTGCTTTAATAGCCCCCGTAATGCCAAACTCACTATTTTTGAACTGAGCATTTATGACGGCACTGGCACCTTAAAACTAAATCGTTTTTTTGCTGGAGCACGCTTTCGCAACCGAGGCTGGCAAGAGCGCCAAAAACGACTCTACCCGGTTGGAGCCACACTTGCTGCCTCAGGGTTAGTCAAAAAAGGAAAGTATGGCATCACCTTAGATGATCCTGACTTAGAGGTATTAGGTGATTCTCAAGAAGCCATTGATTCTGACACTGTCGGTCGTATAGTACCGGTATACCCTTTAACAGAAGGGGTGCCAGCTCCACTGGTGCGGAAAGCAGTGGTCGCCGCTCTGCCCGCTGCTGTCGAAATTCGCGACCCTTTCCCCACAGCTCTACGAGAGCAGCATGGGTTAGTTCAGCTGCCGGTGGCCATTGCCCATATTCACTTTCCACCAGATAGCGAGGCCCTTGCTCTTGCCCGTCGGCGTCTGGTGTTTGATGAGTTTTTCTATTTGCAGCTGGGTCTGCTATCACGTCGCAAACAGCAGCAGGCACTCACTCAAATTAACATGGCCCCAACTGGGGAGGTAATTGACCAGTTTTACGATGTGCTGCCGTTTAGCCTAACGGGTGCCCAAAGTCGCGTTGTGCAGGAAATCTTGGTGGACCTGCAGCAATCAACACCTATGAATCGACTGGTGCAGGGGGATGTGGGCTCAGGTAAAACAGTTGTGGCCGTTGTGGCTACCCTTGCAGCCATCCAGGCTGGATATCAGGCGGCTTTGATGGCTCCCACAGAAGTCTTGGCAGAGCAGCATTACCGTAAGTTGGTGGAATGGTTTAATCTGCTGCACTTGCCTGTAGAGCTGTTGACTGGCTCTACCAAAACAGCCAAACGTAGAGAGATTCATTCCCAGTTAATCACTGGCGAGCTGCCGATTTTAGTGGGAACCCATGCCCTCATTGAGGACCCGGTGAAGTTTGATCGCCTGGGTCTAGTCACCATTGATGAACAGCATCGCTTTGGTGTGGCACAGCGGGCTAAACTCCAACAAAAGGGTGAGAATCCTCACGTGCTTACCCTCACGGCTACGCCCATACCACGGACTCTGGCGCTGACCCTGCACGGAGATCTCGATGTGAGTCAAATTGATGAGCTACCGCCAGGGCGTAAACCCATTCAAACAACTCTATTGGTCGCTCGAGATCGCAACCACGCCTACGACCTGATCCGCCGCGAAATTGCCCAGGGTCGTCAGGTCTATATCGTGCTGCCCCTGGTTGATGAATCCGAAAAATTAGACCTGCGTTCTGCGATTGAAGAACACCAGCGCTTGAGCGATGTGGTCTTTCCCGAGTTTAAGGTGGGGTTGCTCCACGGTCGCATGAGCTCTGCCGATAAAGATGCTGCCATTACACAATTTCGAGATCGCCACACTCAAGTTTTGGTCTCTACCACGGTGGTGGAAGTGGGTGTGGACGTACCCAATGCCAGCGTCATGCTGATTGAACATGCAGAACGCTTTGGTCTATCTCAGCTGCATCAGCTGAGGGGGCGTGTTGGCCGAGGCGCTGACCAATCGTACTGCTTGTTAATGAGCAGCAGTAAAAGCGAACCTGCACTGCAGCGTCTGCGGGTTTTAGAGCAGTCTCAGGACGGCTTTTTTATTGCTGAAATGGACTTGCGTTTTCGTGGCCCTGGTGAAGTATTGGGTACCCGTCAGTCGGGGCTACCTGACTTAGCTCTTGCCAGCTTGGTCAATGATCAAGAGGTGCTAGAACTTGCTCGGACAGCAGCGGAACAGCTGATTCAGCAGGACTCTACTCTTGAGATGTGGCCACTGATCAAAAAAGAACTCAATCGTCGCTACACAAAACTGATGGGTGGGGCGATCTTTACTTAATTTCCCCTACCGTCGCTTGCCTGAAAAAACACTCAGTGCGCCAGCAGTCCCTAACATGCCAGCGGCTAGCCCTAACCCCAACCACACCCCAAAGGGAAGGGCCACAGAACGAAATGCCAGCAACTGTAGTGAGACAGGCGTAGCATTCTGGACCGAGAGAATTGCGATCGCAACCACCATAAATGCCGGAATCAGCACAAGTAATAATTTAGCCATACTCGTCAATCTCACTATCGACAGGGTGTTAGAGCTAACGCCATGGTAGACGGAATTATCAGACTGCGGTTTTAGGACCTTAAAGCAATTAGCCCTCCACTTAACAGCAGAGGGCTAGTCACTTTTATATTTTCAGTATAGAAAACGTGCGTATAAGGGGTTAGCTAAACACCTTGATACAAGGGAGCTTAGCCAATAGTTAGGTTTCTGTATAGTTTGTTCGTATGAACTGAATCTAAATTAGCCTGTGGTTTTACCAACGTCCATAAAACCAGCGTGAGGTTACTTAAAGTAACTTTAAAGAACGTCTTATATTTAACATTTTTTAAGAATGTAATCCTTGCCTAAAGCGGATCTAACCACCTATCAGGTAAATCTGCCTAGCCCTAGAAAAGCATGTTCTATCATCCAGACGCATCACGGGTAACAGCTTGAAGCAAATTCGCTGTGTCAGATAACATAGACGGCAACCCAAACGCGAAGGGCGCTAGCTTACGCTAACGCCCCGCACTTTAGATAGCTCTGTATAGGGAGAACTGCTAAAAAGTCAGCTTTTTATAGGGTTTAGAGTTAAGCTGCAAACGCAGTGGTCATAACTGTTCTTTCGAACTAGATATAGATTACCCAAGACGTTTTGGGAATGAACATAAACCCCTGATGAACTTCTGCAAACGTGCTTTGAGCAAAAGATTGAACCCTTCGCAGCAGGCAGAAAGACGCTTTAGCAGCTCGAACGGGTTACCTCTAGATAAATATGCTCTAAGGTGACTGGGCTACGAGCAATCGAATCGATTGGAAGACCATCAAATTTAGCCAGCAATTCTCTGAGGTCTAGTCGCTCAGGAATCCAAAACGCCAGACGGGTATCGTAGCGGCGCATCGTAAATCCATGGGTTGCTGCCCGCTCAATGACAGCGGCTTCATCAGTTGTTTGCAACGTAACCACCTCCTGTGCTGGAACATGATTGCAAAGCTCAGAAAGACTCCCTTGCACCAATAGCCGTCCTTGCTTAAGAACGCCTATGCGATCGCATAGGCGTTCTGCTTCATCCAGCAGATGAGTTGTCAGTAAAACTGTCACCCCCTGACGTTTGAGCTGACGGATTAGCTCCCAAACTTCATAACGGGCCTCAATATCTAACCCTGTCGTTGGTTCATCTAGAACTACCAACTTTGGTTGATGCACAATGGCGACAGCCAAACTTAGCCGCCGCTGCATACCGCCACTCAAGGAGCTAACAACACTATTGACACGCTCGGCAAGATTGACCGCTTGCAAACAGATTTTGATGCGCTGCGATCGCATAGATGCATTGAGGCCATAAATCTTGGCAAAAAATCGTAGATTTTCATCACAGGTCAAACTCTGATACAGCAAATTCTGCTGAGGCAGCACACCCAACAATGGCTTGGTAGCCTCTGAAACTGGTTGTCTCGCAATCAGTATTTGACCAGTATCAGGCTGCATTAGACCGCTCAACATATTGATGGTCGTTGTTTTACCTGCTCCGTTAGGCCCCAACAAACCATAAACTTCACCCGACGAAAGCTGCAGCGTCAGCTCTTTTAATGCCTGGTGCTGGCCAAACGCTTTTGATAGGTTTTGAATGTCAAGCACTTGGCCATCCTGAGTAACCCTATGAGGGTATGGCATAACACCTTCAGGGTAAAGCTAAAGACAGATATGAACACAGATGCTAATATAAGCACGGTTCCTGACTATTTTAGGACTAGTGATTAGGGCATGTAGCTCAGCTGGATAGAGCACCAGATTCCGGTTCTGGCGGTCGGGGGTTCGAATCCCTTCATGCTCGTTGCAATACTCTATCTAGAGGATAGATTCCTTTCCTCTAGATGTTTGAGCGCTTCTCAATATCAGCTCTCAAATCATGTTTTTGAAATAAAAAATGCTTAAGTTTGGGGATACCAGCCCCCACAACCCTATATCCTTGATTCAATACGAAGGTAGGCCTACTAACAGTTTCTGTTAACCACAAATATGATTTCCGGTTAACCTTCACCACTATTTTTAAAAAAGTACGATATTCCTAATATCGATTAGCAACACGCTATTAGATAATGCAATAAATTAGTTGACATTGCGTAACATTCATCTAGATTTTGACTGCTCGATTCCTGGTTGGAATTTATACGGCTCAGACATCTATGGCTGAGTCTCTCAAAAAAACGCTGACCCACAGTCCATTTGCTATTAGTTGGAGCAAGACACAAGCGGAGTTTGTGCAATGGGTTGTCAGCAATCGTCATCGAATTGATTGCTTGATAGTTCAACCTGCTCAGAATGGGGCAAATTTACTACACGAACTTTGGGGGCGTGATATTTTGCTGCCCACTTTAGTCATCGCCGCACAAGACACTGGGGATATCCAGCCTGAGTATCACGATGCGGTTATCTACATCAATTCGTCAGAGTTAGATACGGTTGAGAGTAAGGTTCACGAAGCTATCAGCCAATTTTTACAGCTGCCCGCAAACCAAAACGCTTTGCCGGATAATGAAAATACCTCAGCTGAGACTGGCGACAACCGTAGTTTCTTACTGAGCCTTCAGCAGCAGCGCTTGACTGAAAAATTACAGGAACGCTTAGGGTATTTGGGCGTGTACTACAAGCGTAATTCTCAAAATTTTGTACGCAACATGAACGTGGAGGAGCGTCATGAGTTTCTAGACCAGCTGCGTCAAGATTATCGTCACATCATCTTGAGCTATTTTTCATCGGACGATAAGAGCTTAAATCAACGGATTGACGACTATGTGAATCTAGCTTTCTTTGCCGATGTATCCATTTCCAAAGTAGTAGAGATTCATATGGAGCTAATGGATCATTTCTCTAAACAGCTGAATATGGAAGGTCGTAGTGAAGAAATTTTGCTGGACTACCGCTTAACCTTAATTGACGTGCTAGCCCACCTATGTGAAATGTATCGTCGATCGATTCCTCGTGAAATTTAATCACCACTCTAAACATTTGCTTAACCAATTTTTGGCCCTTTACACTCCACATTTGCCACACCCGCAGGAACCTTTCAATGGCCTATAAAAAGACCTACATTTTGAAACTTTACGTTGCTGGCAATACTCCTAACTCAACCCGCGCCCTGAAGATGCTCAACACGATTCTTGAAGAGGAGTTTCAAGGCGTTTACGCGTTGAAGGTTATAGACGTTTTACAAAATCCACAGCTAGCGGAAGAGGATAAGATACTGGCTACCCCTACATTGGCTAAAATTTTGCCACCTCCTGTCCGTAAAATCATCGGTGATTTGTCTGACCGTGAGCGTGTCTTGATTGGACTAGACTTGCTCTATGATGAGCTGAGGGAAGATGATTAACATCCCTGCTCTGCCAACATGGCGGTTCTAAAGTAATGTTTAGATTTTTGATAATCTTAGCAACGCATTCCAGACTGTAGTTGTAGAAAGGCTTTTACAGAATAGTTGCAAAGATAGCATTGTCCTAACGCTCAGAGGTTAAATGTTGCCTACTTGCTGAGATTCTGACAGGTTATGTCAGAGTTGAGCTAATCTTTTGCTCAAAATTAGCGGTAGTGCTTGCTCTCAATAACTTAACCTGTTGAAATATTAATATATGTTCTTTTCTCCCATTGTATTTTTTTACAGGCCAATTTACTAAATCATGACTCAGTCTTCTCAAGGTGAAATCCCCTCGAACAATACCTTGGCGGGCGTTAAAAAAATTCGCACCATGATGGAAGGCTTTGATGACATCAGTCATGGCGGCCTTCCCTCTGGGCGTTCGACCCTCGTTAGTGGCACCTCAGGTACTGGTAAAACTCTGATAGCTGTCCAGTTTTTATACAACGGCATCACCGATTTTGATGAGCCTGGCGTATTTGTGACTTTTGAAGAGTCGCCTGCAGATATTATTCAGAATGCTTGTAGCTTTGGTTGGGATTTACAGAAGCTAATTGATGACGGCAAGTTATTCATACTAGATGCTTCGCCCGATCCAGAAGGTCAGGAAATCGTTGGTAACTTTGACCTTTCAGCACTCATTGAACGTATTCAATACGCCATTCGTAAATATAAGGCTCGTCGGGTATCGATTGACTCTGTAACAGCTGTTTTTCAGCAATATGATGCAGCTGGTGTGGTCCGACGCGAAATCTTTCGGTTAGTTGCCCGCTTAAAGCAAATGGGCGTCACTACCCTTATGTCAACTGAACGGATAGACGAATATGGGCCAGTTGCTCGGTTTGGTGTAGAAGAATTTGTCTCAGACAATGTTGTGATCGTCCGAAATGTACTTGAAGGTGAACGGCGGCGACGCACTATTGAAATCCTAAAACTTAGGGGTACCACCCATATGAAGGGGGAATATCCCTTCACGATTACTCAAAACGGCATCAACATCTTCCCACTGGGTGCCATGCGTCTAACTCAGCGCTCATCTAATGTGCGTGTTTCTTCGGGTGTTGAGACTCTAGATGAGATGTGCGGTGGTGGTTTCTTCAAAGATTCGATCATTCTAGCGACTGGGGCATCGGGTACTGGCAAAACTATGCTGGTCAGTAAGTTTATTGAGAATGGTTGAAAGGCTAAGGAACGCTCAATTCTATTTGCCTACGAAGAGTCGAGGGCACAGCTATCACGCAATGCATACTCATGGGGTATTGACTTTGAGGAACTAGAGCAGGAAGGTCTACTCAAGATTATTTGTGCTTATCCTGAGTCTGCTGGTCTAGAGGACCATTTGCAAATTATCAAATCCGAAATCGCTCACTTTAAACCGTCTCGGATTGCAATTGATTCACTTTCAGCCCTAGACCGAGGTGTGAGCAATAACTCCTTCCGTCAGTTTGTGATTGGCGTAACTGGCTATGCCAAACAAGAGGAAATCACAGGTTTCTTTACCAACACGACGGAGCAATTTATGGGCTCCCACTCAATTACGGACTCTCATATTTCCACAATTACAGACACCATTTTAATGCTGCAGTATGTGGAAATTCGTGGGCAGATGTCACGCGCCCTTAACGTCTTTAAGATGCGGGGTTCGTGGCATGACAAAGCAATCCGTGAATATACGATCAGCGCCAATGGCCCAGAAATCAAGGATTCGTTCCGTAATCTGGAGCGTATTATCAGCGGTTCACCAACCCGAGTCTCTGTGGATGAGAAAAGTGAACTGTCTCGTATTATGAAGGGCGTTCAGCCAAGTGATTTAGAGTAGCGCATTGCTGGCGAGCAAATAGATGTTTCTGGCAGATGTTTCTGGCAGATGTTTCTAGGAGCGGACACCTGTTATCACTAACTGCTCGTCTAAAATTTCAATCGTTTCTAGGGTTAGCCCATATTGATGAATTCTGTCGTTAAGGCGACGTTCGATTGCGCTCGTTGAAAAGCCCATCTGTTCGGTGACATCGGCCAAAGGCAGCGTAAATTGCCCAAGTCTAAAACTTGTATCTTGATCTAGACGGATTTCGCCATCCTGTATTTGTGGTCGAGCAACAATACCAATGTAAATATCACGATTAGCCAGCATGGGTGCAGCATTTGTCAGCTGATCTAACCCGGCTTGAATCTCTTCAGATAGGCCGTCTCGGGGCAGTTCCGATAGCTTAACTACTGTGCCGGTTTCAATGGAATTGCCTGTGAGAGTCGTATTTAGCACTTGAGCATTTGCCAGGATTTGGGCGACTTGAGGCTGGTTTAACACTGCGTCATTAACGATTTGGCTGAGTTGAGGGGCATCAAGGGTTAGGCTAATCTGGCCATTATCACGAACAATGGCCAGCTGTTCATTGATAGACGGCTGTTTAGAAATTTCTTGAGGGTTTTCTATCGTCGGACTTAGTGCCTCAGATCTATCAGACTGGCTGCTATCGAAGGGAGCATCTAGTCCTGAATCTTGGAGGTCAGCTGGCCGTTGATGAGCTTCTTCACTGTTGGTCACACTGTACCAACCATAGGCAAAACTTCCACCCGCCACAGCAGATACCATCATCAGGCTGATCAATAATGCTGCTTTTCTCATGATGCGGTGTGCCTAACCTACGCTTAAAATCTTCCACAGTCTAGCGTCTCTATCAGTGAAGGAAACTAATATCCGGTTTCTGAAAATCTGTCTAGCCAGTGAAGCGGTTGGTAAGTTCTGCCGAATACAGCTTTATTAAAGCGCTAACCCAGTACCATGGGAGGCAAGGGTACAAACCAATTGGGCCTTACTTTATTAGATTTTCAGATTTTAATGTCGATATCCGTTTCTAAATTTGCATTGGGTTCAAAGTTGTCTCACTCGAATGGGGTATGGCAACTGCTGCTTAGATGCTGTGTGATGATTTTTTTAATGGTCGGTTTTTGGATAGGGACATCAGCTGAGGTCTCAGCTGAAACAACAGGTGAATTATTTAAGGCCCAATGTGCTGGCTGCCACCCTAATGGTGCCAATATTATTCGTCGGGGTAAAAATTTAAAGCAAAAGGCTCTCAAACGCTATGGTTATGAGTCTGCAGATGCGATCGCAACCCTAATTACCAATGGCAAAGGTCTAATGAGTGCCTATAGTGACCGTCTGAGCGAAGATGAGATTGCGAGCCTTGCCAGCTATGTTTTAGAACAAGCCGCCGTCAACTGGAAGCCCGCAAAGTAATCTAATATTGACAGGCTATTCCCCACCCCGTAGTCGTGCAGCTGAATCAAGTCATTATTGTCCACAAAGCCGGTAACCCTCAAAGCAAGAGCTGGGCAGAAAAATGTGCCCGACAGATAGAAAAGCGCGGTGCCAATATACTCCTTGGCCCCAGTGGGCCAAAAGATAACCCGTATCCAGTATTTTTAGCCTCCGCTCAGCAGCCTATAGACCTGGCTATCGTCCTCGGTGGGGATGGTACAGCCCTGGCAGCTGCTCGTCATTTAGCTCCCGAAAAAATTCCTATCCTAGCGATCAATGTGGGGGGTCATCTGGGCTTTTTAACCGAGTCATCAGATGAAGTGGATGATTTTGAGGTTATCTTGGACCGTCTGCAGGAAGATCGTTACGCCGTTCAACAACGGATGATGCTATGCGCCTGTATCCATGAGGGCAATCGCAGCAATCGCGAACCCCTCAGCGAGGCTTACTGGGCGCTAAACGAAATGTGTGTCAAACCGGCCTCCCCTGACCGTATGATCACCTCAATTTTAGAAATGGAAATTGATGGTGAAGTAGTCGACCAATATCAGGGAGATGGTCTTTTAGTCAGTACACCCACCGGTACAACTGGCTATACGGTAGCGGCCAATGGTCCTATTGTTCATCCGGGAATGGATGCCATCGTTGTCACTCCCATTTGCCCTTTAAGCTTATCCAGTCGACCGGTGGTGATTCCTTCTGGCAGTGTGGTTAGCGTCTGGCCCCTGGCCGATCCGGCAATGACCACCAAATTATGGATGGATGGCGTTATGGCCACATCTATTTGGCCAGGCCAGCGAGTAGATATTTTTATGGCAGAACATATGGCAAAATTTGTGCTGCTACGTCAAAATCAGTCTTACTATCAAACCCTAAGAAACAAGCTACTGTGGGCTGGAGCTAGGATTAACTACACCAATAACCACCGAAATT
>JBHJIV010000040.1:0-45634 GCA_050043105.1 Leptolyngbyaceae cyanobacterium
TGCAACAAACTGAGGCATGAACGGAATGTCTGTGCTCCCAATATCTAACCCCATTTGTGAGAGCAAAGTAGTCACTTGCCCCCTGTGGTGTGTTTGATGATTGAACATATGTGTCACCAAAGCCCAGCGAGGAACTGTACGAATTTTGCCGTCAACCTTACTTTGATATGTTTGCTCTTCGTCCAACCAAATGGGATCTAGCGCCGAAACCCAATCTATGATCCGAATATCCAACGCTTCTCTCTCAACCCTAAGAGCCGTAAATGAAGAAGCCAACTCTTGACCTAGCTCAGGAACCTGCACTGGATTGCCTGTGAACCGAGATAAAAATGCCAAATCCCCGTACATAATGTGGTTAAGCGTCATGTAAATGGAATCAAAAAAGGCTTTTCGATCTAGCCGAAGCTCCTCTTCGGGCAATCTCGAACACACATCATAGAGCTTGATATTCATCCACTGGTTATATTCAGCCAATAGCTGAAAGCGTTCGTATTCAGACATCACTACTCCAGATCAGAAATTTGACAACCTTTATGAATCGTATTAGTAACCATCTGACCTGTCGCCCACATTGATCGAGCTTTGCAATATTCAGTATGTTTTCCGGCTTCGATTTAGAATCCAGCATTCACTTGCCCAAAACAAGGGCGGTAGTTGTTTGTGGCTTTTCTTGGCGCCTAACGCCCGCCTTCAGGGGCGGTTTTGGAGCAGCGAAGCTGCGGAAAAAGCGTCCCTTGCAAGGCGAGGTTAGGCGAAAATGTTTTTGATGAAACGCCGCTCATCCGGAACATACCCCTTGGATTTATAAAACTCATGAGCCTCTACCCGATGATCGCCACTAGTTACCTCTATGCGTAAGCAATTGTTTTGCAGAAATATTGCTTCTAGATCCGTGAGAAGCTGCGTACCAACACCACTACCACGGACCGACCCACTTACAATGAATGCCGTGATTCTGCCTGCATTACCCGACTGATGGAGAAGAGGAATTAGATGGCCACCGATCAATCCAACAGCATGTTCACCTTCATGGGCAACTAGCGCAAATGAATGCTCTGAATCTTGATAGCGCTCCAGTTGGGCCGAAAGGGCTTCTCTCGTGATGTCATAGCCCAACTCAGACAGTAGCTCAACTAACTGATCACTATCTCCATTTCGTGTGGCTCTTATTTGCATAACTTTTCGCCTAACTCTTATTAGACTGATAGTTTCAGTCTATCTGCCCGAAACAGGGTAGATATATTGATTCTTCGCAGTATATCTCGCTAAGTTGGGTGGATAGGCTGAAAATTGTCTATATAGTACGCTCAAATTAGGTGAATATATTACAAGTTTCAGTATAGCTACCGAGTTTTCTCAGTAAGTTTTTTTGATCTCAGGTTAAAATAAATACATTGCTTCTGTGCCTACCACCTATGGAAACTTAACCGCGAAGGCTACCAGGCCCCGTCAGATAAAAGATTCACTTAAACCATTACTCCGATCACGCTGATTTACTGCCGATGCCAACGGACGGCTCCATTTGGTTGATCAATCACCGTAACCCCCGCTGTCGCTAGCTGCTCGCGAATATCATCTGCCATTATAAAGTCTCGCTGTTGTCGGGCCGTTTGACGCTGCTGACTCAGGTCTGCGATCGCACCCTCATCCAGCAGTGCCCCATCAGTATCACCGTCGGCTTTGGCCTCTAACCCCAATACCTGGGCGTAGAGTTTTCGAATTCTGTTAACATTTTCCACAGTCAGCTGTTGCTAACGCTGAAGCTGATCGGCGGTCAGTACTTTAGAGCTGGCCTGCATTTTCCAATCCGTCTGCTCCTGCCTAGTTTTATGCACGTTTAGCATTTTGAGTATTGTTTACTGAACTGAGATAACTTCAAAAGTATCTTTATTTTGAATTCGGTAAAACAGAAAATCCGAATCAATGGTGAGAATCTTTCTGGCTCCTGTTCTTTCTGCAACTAGAACCAATGAAGCATCCGCCAAGTCCATTGGTCGATCTTGATATTGATCCATTAACTCAAATAAACGCCCATAATCCTCTGCCTGAATTTCATAAACTGATAAAAGTCTATCCAGAAGTAGTTGCCCTAACTGTTTCTGCATTTTCCATCCGCCTCGATGGAGTGATAAATACATAGCTTCTGTCAAACAAGACCAGGTTGTAATAAGCGGAGAATCAAGTTGTATTACTGTACTTCGGTAGGCTAGGTGTAAGGGAAGAGTCCGATCAACAAGACAGAGAAGCACACCTGCATCGCAGAGAATCAAAGCTCCAAACCCTGCTTACGATATTTGGATAGCAGATGCTGCTGATAATCATCCACAGACTCAGTGGGACCAACTTTTAATTGATCTACAGACTCAAACCACCCTGCCCACGTTTCAGCGAATGTATATTGAAAAGCATTATCTTTAGGCTGTGTCTGATGCTTGTATGTTAAGAAGTCAATAAAATCACTGACTTGCCGTAATAGTGAATCAGGCAGCTTTTGAAGCTTGTCGATAGCAATTGCACGAAGTGTCATATTAATTAAAAAAGAAATAAACTAGCATGTAATAATTGTACGCCAGAAGATTTTGCGATTCGGCTTTTGCGATGCGACGAGCCTTGGATTGACACCGACGGCTGCTGAACACCGACAGCAAGAGCTCAGCCTATTGGGATGGATCATAGTGGATAGGCTGCAATTTATTCATTTTACTGTCGATGCCAACGGACGGCTCTACCGGGTTGAGCAGCCACCGTAACTCCTGCTGCTGCTAACTGATCGCGAATATCATTTGCCGTTATAAAGTCTCGCTGTTGTCGGGCCGTTTGGTGCTGCTGGGTTAGGTCTGCGATCGCAGTCCTGATCCAATTCACCCATTGAGTCTGCCCTTCATTCACCAGACGGTTCCCCTCACGCTGCAGCCCTTTGGCCAGCTCCAACAGCACCGCCAGCGCACCCGATGTATTCAGAGCATCGTCCATGGCGAATTGGAACTGCTCAACCCTAGATTTCTGAGGAGACGCCTGAATACTAGAGATTGGCCATGACAACGCTGCTTGGTGATGGTTGCCAAAGAGAAGTCAAGCAATCAGCGTTTGCCAACCGTTGATTGCAGCCGCGTATAGCCCATAGGACACTCAAGAAAGGCGAAGCCGTTCCAGAGGAGCATCACATCCTTCGTAAAATCCAACGGTTTCCGATGCAAGCTCTTGTTAAGCAACCTATTCAGCAAACATCTCAGCTAAAACATCAAGAAGCATTTTTTGCTCATCTTGACTTATTCGGCCAAGCTTTTTGACCAATCGATTTTTATCTACTGTACGGATTTGGTCCAAAACAATTTGCCCATTTTTACCCTGAAATTGACAGACAATACGGGTGGGATATTGCTTACCTTTCGTAGTCATTGGAGCAATGATAACCGTAGCGATATAACGGTTCATCTCATCTGGTGAGATGACAACACAAGGTCGCGTTTTCTGAATTTCACTACCAACAGTAGGATCCAAATTGACCAGAAAAACATCAAAACGTTTGACTACCATTCCCATTCAGATTGATCCCAATCAGTAGTGTTGACGTCATCTAGAAGCACATCATCTTGATTCTCAGCCATTGCAGCAAAGGCCTCATCCCATCCAGCACGCCAACATTGTGCTGTGCGAATAGTCAGACAATCACCCTGTACTTCAATCTCAACTTCTTCATGAATACCGCTTTGCTCCAAGAGGAGCTTAGGAATACGAATGCCTTGAGAGTTACCGATTTTAACGATCCGAGTCCTGACAACTGTACCCATATTCAATTATTTGCAAATACGAGATGTAATTACATTGTAATCACGCCCAATAAAGCTGTCAAGTCATAGTGAAATTGACCTCAGAGAATATATTAGATAGCAGAACAACAAACACGGACGGCTCCACCTGGTTGATCAACCACCGTAACCCCCACTGCCGCTAGCTGATCGCGAATATCATCTGCCGTGATAAAGTCTCGCTGTTGTCGGGCCATTTGACGCTGCTGGATGAGGGTTGCGATCGCACCCTCATCCAATTCACCAGTTGCCCATCAGTATCACTGTCGGCTTCGGCCTCTAACCCCATACCTGGGCCAGATGCAATAAAGATTGCCACTGCTGCCAGAGCAACTTTGGACTAACTCGGGTCTGCCCTTCGTGCACCAGACGGTTTCCCTCTCGCTGCAGTCATTTGGCTAGCTCAAACAGCACTGCCAGAGCACCCGATGTATTCAGATCATCGTCCATGGCGGCTTGAAACTGTTCAACCCTGGATTCCTGAGGGAAAGCCTGGATGCTGGCGGCTGACAACGCTGCTCGGTGATGGTTGCCAAAGAGAAGTCCGGCTTTCAGCGTTTGCCAACCGTTGATTGAAGCTGCGATCGCAGCTTTTGTAAAATCCAATGGTTTCCGATAATGTCCTTGTAGCACAAACAGTCGCACCGCTATCGGGTCTACCGGCTGCGAATAGTTTGCCCAAGCCCCATCCAGCAGATCACGGATCGTAGTGAAATTGCCCAGGGATTTCGACATTTTTTTGCCATTCACCGTCACTATCCCAGGACTTGTTCTACGTAAATCCTTTCCCTTTAGTCGTTTCAGTCCATACAAACAGTTCTCCTCCACTGCCGCCAGCGGCTAACATTGTGCCCTGCTCAGACCAGGCCAGACACGAAAATCCGTTGGAGGCTCCCTCCAAAACTTGCGCCATCCGACGGGCCTTTTGCCACAAATACAAACAACCATCCTCCGCAGCAGAGGTCAGTAATAAAGTACCGGGCCGAAACAAAATTGCCCGCACCGTTCCCTCATGGGCATCCAACACTTGAGGCTTCCAGCCATCTTCTGGATCAGCCGCCTTTGTCCATACAACAATCCCTTCACCGCTAATCGAGGCTAGGAGTGGCGCACCCTTTACCGTGGGTTTCGACCAGGTTAACTGTCGCACTTTGCCAGGAAATCCCTGCATTCGCCAGGGAGCAGGGTAATCTTTTTCCCACACCAAAACTGAGCGATCATTGTTGCCCGATGCCAGATAGGTGCCATCTGGTGACCAGGCAATCGCTATGCTAGCCCCGCCTACTTCTCTTATCTCTGGGTCCTCATCCCAGTCTTTGCACTGCCAGGTTTTAATGCTTTGGTTACCCCCCAGCGATATCTGTATCCCCTGGGGATGCCAGGCTAGATCTAACACAGAAGAATCTTCAAAATTTAAGGTGGTGACAACAGTTTGATCAACGGCATGCCACACCTGCACATAGCGCCCAAAACTAAAGGCCAGTTCTGGAGAGTTGGGGTGCCACTGTAGCCGGTCAATCCAGGTACGGGTATGTTCTAAAGTTGTTAGTAGTGCGGGTGTGTCACTGTCAATCTGCCAGATCCACACCGTGCCTGCCTGTCCGCCAGCGGCTAAAAATTTGCCATCGGCGGAGATTGCCAGGGCGTCTACAGATTCGCCTTGGGAGCTTTGTAAGCAGGTGGATTTGCCCGTTGCAGATGTGTAGAGTATGACTTCGCCTGCGCCAGAACTGGCGGCGAGTTGAGTGCCAGCGGGAGTCCAGGCAATGGCTGTTACATAGTCTGAAAGATGGGTGTCCCATAGCCGTTTGAGCACAGTTTGTTTTTTGGTTCTTAGCATGGTTTTGGGTATTACTGGCTAGAGAGGCTGTTTGGGAAACATAGCGTAAAGTGTTGGTGGGAAGTTTAAAGATGTTGCTTGGGGTCCCTTCGAGTTCCCCAAACCCCCTGACTAGGGCCGGGACGCCGCCCTAGAACCCAACGTACTGGGTTATTCCCAATAGCGCTAAGTTGGGGTTACGGCGGGGTCGATTATGAATGTTATGAATCGATTGCTGCGGAAAATTTAGTGCATGAAATTCAAATTACGAAGTTGTTTCCTAACGACTCGTTACCAAACAATCGCGAAAGCGCTCGCTTAGATTTAGTTGCTCCAGGTTACGACCGATAAAGACTAGTTCGTTTTTACGAGATTCGTGTGGTTTCCAGGGGCGGTCCTGGCGACCATCAAACAACATGTGGATACCTTGAAAGACAAATCGGTTGTCTTTTCCGGCCATGTTAAGAATGCCTTTCAGGCGAAAAATATCGGGGCCGTGGTCGCGCAGTAGTTCTCCTATCCAGGTTTCTAGTTTGTCGCCGTCGAGTTCTCCTTGTTCTACTAGGGCAATGGAACCCACGGTTTCGTCGTGCTCATGGGCGGTTTCGTCGAGAAAATCTGGATCGATTTGTAGGGCGTTATTGAGGTCAAAGGCACTGACGCCGAGGAGGGCATCCATCTCAATTTGGGCATCACGGGTGCGATGGATTTTGGCCAGGGCATTCATTCCTCGAATCCGCTGTTCTAGTTCTGTTAATTGGTCTTTTGTTACCAGGTCAATCTTATTGAGCAAGATTACATCGGCAAAGGCAATCTGTTCTATGGCTTCTTCGGCTTCCCAATGCTGCCAGATGTGACGGGCATCTACCACTGTCACCACTGCATCCAGATGGGTTTGTAGCTGTACTTCGTCATCGACAAAGAAGGTTTGGATCACTGGGGCGGGGTCGGCTAGACCGGTGGTTTCAATGACTAAATGGTCAAACTTGTCGAGACGCTTCATCCGGTTGCCAATAATGCGAATCAGGTCGCCCCTCACGGTGCAACAGATACAGCCGTTGTTCATTTCAAACACTTCTTCATCGGCATCCACCACGAGCTGATTGTCGATGCCTACTTCGCCAAATTCGTTGACGATTACGGCAACTTTTTTGCCATGTTCGTGGGTGAGAATGCGATTTAATAAAGTCGTTTTACCGGCACCTAAATAGCCGGTCAAAACGGTTACGGGCACGGTGTTGTAAATGTCGTCAGTTACCATGAATTGTCTCCTTGAATGGTGTTTGCCTAGGCTTGAAAGTGGGCAAGTGCGATCGCACCCACCTCAGCGTCATACTCTTCGTATAGCCCCAGCGAGCCGGGTAGATGATCGGTATGGATGCCTGGGAGTTCTGATAGTGCCTTCATTTCAGCCTTAGACTGGGGCGGTGCCTGGTCCGCCAGGATCACCCGCACGGAACTGTTTGGATCTGCTGTAACTGCCGTTGCCACCTGGAGCCATTCGTTGCGATCGCCCATCGGATCTAGAGCCGCTGTCACAAAGGCTGCAGGGGCAAATCGGGCACCTGGCTGCTGGGTAATGCGGTGACGCTGCTGGATGAATGTGGGTGTCAGCCTTGTCTCATCCACAAATACGTGGCGCTGATACATCCATTTAAGAAAGGCTGGGTGGGTGTTGATGCCATAGAGGGCAGAGCCAACTATCGGCATACCCACTAGCTTTCGCAGACCGGTGGCTAACCAGCCGGGGGCACCCATGGCCCGTAGAGGACCTTTCCAGGTGGGCGCCACCAGCAATAAGGTGCGCTGGGCCAGGTGGTTTTGAGCCAGATGGAGGGCGTACCCTGCCCCATGACCGGCTGCTAAAATCCCCGCTGGCTGTGGACAGCAATTTTGCACAAAGTCTTTGATCAATGCCTGATACAGCGTTCGCTCGTAGGTACAAGCAGGCCGATCAGAATCACCAAACCCTAACCAGTCCAGGGCTACCACCTGAAATTGAGACGCCAGTGCCTGAGCAATTTGGGCCAGTTCTGCCCGGGTTGAAACGGTGCTAAACGCGGGTAGCAGCAACACCGTTGGCCCTGCCCCCAAGGTTTCATAGACAATGGTTACCGTTTGCCCCTGATAGGTCCAGTCATAGTGCTGCACCTGTCCACCCATACGGTTGGGGCGTGTTAACTCTTTATGGAGACTGACCGTCATCGCGCTTCGCCTTCTATCGGGGGCTGTTGCCAGGGTATTTGCATCTTTACCTGGTTAGAATTGCACAAGAATGATAATCATTGTTCGACCTAATGGCTATTAAACCGGAGGCCCCAGAGCTAGATCAATCTCGCCGTCGCAGCCAAAATAGCCCTGGCACCAAAGCCAAGACAGCAAGCGAGCTAGGCTCAGGTACGGCAGCAGCCGCCAAAAAACCACCATAAGTATCATCTGGGTTGCGGTAATAGCCAATCACACTCTGGTCGTTGCGGATGTCATAGCCGTAGGTCTCAAGAGCACCCGGATAGAACAGCTCAGTCGTCGTTCCCCGTGTTGCGTCAAACACGAAACTACGCAGATCTGTATAGTTCTCGCTGACGTCCCGCAAACCAAAAATGACGGCATCGCCAGTGTCGTTTAGGCTAGTCACCACGTAGTTGCCGGGAGTAGGCGGAGCCAGCAGATTAAACGATTCGCTATCGATATCGTAGATAAATGGAAACGCGCTCCCTTGCTGGTCGTAGTACGCGCCCCCCACCTGGCCCATATTATTCAGACCAAACAGTTGCGTCTCGGCGGCACCGGGAAACTCAACGCTGCGAAATAGTGAAACAGAGGGGCTAGAGACAAATCCGCGCCGACCGGCGGGGGTAATATAAAACCCACTGTAGACACCGCTGTTGTTGATGCCAAACGGAATGGTGCCCAACCCCCCAGGAAAGTTAAACGGGGTTTCAACGCCGCTAGCATCGCGCTCAAAGCCCTCGGGTAGCCCACCTGTCAGAGGAATATTCGCACCAACAACCTGACGAAAGTCGTTGATGGCCGTTGGATAGGTAAGCTTGTCCGGGGTGGACCAGAAGGCTGTCTCGTCGCCTGTACCCGAGAGCAGAAACCCGTCTAGAGAACCCGTTAGCAAATTAGGTACGCTGCCTACCTGGTCGCCCAGGGTGTTGGAATCTAGCAGATATCGGATGGGGCGATTGCCCGCCGTAACGGGGAAATAATCATACCCGCTAGCCCTGGCAGGGGCGACCATCACCGAAATAGCAGTTGCACAGCTTAAAGTGGCAGCGTAAAAAGGCCGAATGCAAACAGATGGCTCTAACATGTGATTCTCCTGAAATCAGTAATTTCTGGCAATAATCTTTCAGAAAGGGACCGAACGTCATCGCGTTTCGTCTTGTATCCGGGGCCGTTGCCAGGGTGCTTACTTGGTTATGATTATATAAGAATGATAATCATTCTTACTGTCAAAAGCCGTTACCCTTTATTAACGTTTTAGGGACGATGGAGATTGGAGTGTGGCCAGTAATAGACCGGTAGAATGGATATATAGCACCTGATGAATCCTGCAAAATCTGTGACTAAGCCCAACGATGTCTGCCAAGTCCGCTGCTTCAATGAAGAGTTAGTTCACCAGATCGGTCAGGTGCTTCCTGGCGATGACCTGTTGGAATCTGCCCAAATTATGTTTGGTGCCCTGGCCGATCGGTCTCGGCTCAAGATTTTATACGCCCTGCGCAATGATGAGGAGCTGTGTGTCTGTGATGTGGCTTCCCTTTTAAGCATTAAGGTGGCATCGGCCTCTCACCATCTACGGAAGCTGCGTGACCTCAACATTTTGAAGTATCGCAACGACGGTAAATTGGCCTACTATTCTTTAAAAGATCCACGGGTTGCCGACGTTCTTTGTTACGCACTAAAGCAACTGGTCGATTAGGTCATTTAAGTCATTCTAATGATGGCTTGAGTGATGTTCTTTTTATGGTAACGTTCTAATACTGGTTTGAGTGTTTGAGTGTTTGAGCAAACATTCTAATGATAGTTTGAATATTTGAATGACTGAATAGGGAGGTCACCATGGCGGATCATTGCTGTCAGGCAAAGGCTTGCGAAGTTGCTAAATTAAAAGAACGGCAGGCCAAGGTACTTTGGGCGGTGCTGCTAATTAATGCTGTGATGTTTGTCGTCGAATTTGGGGCAGGCATTCGAGCGGCTTCGCTGTCATTAACTGGGGACTCGCTGGATATGCTGGGGGATGCCCTGGTGTATGCCAGCAGTCTGTATGTGATTCACAAAAGCGCTAAAGCTCAGGCAGGGGCAGCGTTGCTCAAGGGTCTGATTATGTTTTTGTTTGCCATTGCCGTATTTGCCAGAGCCTCCTATCAACTCTTTGCAGGGGCCAGCCCCGAAGGGTCCATCATGGGGGCAGTGGGAGTATTGGCACTGCTGGCGAACCAGCTGTGTTTGCTGTTGTTAACGCGGCATCGTAACGACAATTTGAACATGTCATCGGTGTGGCTGTGTTCTCGCAATGACATTGTTGCCAACACCTCTGTCCTGGCTGCGGCCGTCTTAGTGTTGTTTACCCATTCAATCTTGCCTGATCTGGCGGTTGGGCTATTGTTAACCGTTGTCTTTGCAAAATCAGCTGGAACTGTGCTTTCACAATCCTGGAGAGAGCTGCAACAGGGGTAAGGTTATCGCAAACCATGAGATAGTTTCTTACGGCCCTTAATATTATCTTTTTATTGTGCCAAAGCCCTTTTCATGACCGTAGTTCACGGTCCTAAAGGAAAGCTGCCCCTTCTCCGGGGCATATACTGTGTAAGTAGACTTTCCGGAAATTCGTCCTACTGAGCCAACACCCACAACCCGGCGAGATGTTTTGCCATGATCTTGAGGGGGTTGCACACCGTCTAGGGTGGTCACGGTCGAACGTAGCTCCACCGGGGCGACCCAGCATTCAAAGGTGAGACCCGAGCGGCCACAAAAAAGATGACTAGCATCAGCGCGAATTAAGCGATCGCACAGTTGAATCGCAGGAATATCGGGGGTGAGTTCATCGGCATAGCTGATGGTACTGCCATGGATCAGTAAACAGTCTTGCTCATGGAAGCCAACGTGTTGCGATCGCAACCACCGTACCGATTCCCGTGACACTGATTCCCACAGGGCTTTCACTCCATCACCGCCAAATTTCTCCATTAGCTCTGGTGCATCCTGCAGTCCGCTCACCCCGTGCAAACTAAAACACTGCTCTTCCCACCAGCCCACACACACCTGGGGTACTAACTCACCAGGTCGAGGAGACTGCAGCCGCTGAATCACGGCCTCATTCTCTCCTTGGAGGCCAATCACATCTCCCAAGATGTAGAGATCGCTTACCGACTGTCGCCGTATATCTTGCAACACCGCCTCATAGGCCGTTAGATTCCCTTCAATGCCGCTTAAAATTGCCCATTTCATCGAGTTATCTCCCTGCCTCCCTAGCGTTCGCACACATGGCTCGGATCGTCCGCCCGTTCCGCTAACTCCATACCCCGTGCTAGCCGCCATGCATAAATAGGAGGTAACCCCTTTTCAAGGATAGCCAGACAGGTTTTGGCATACTCATAGGCAACTTCTCGTAGGGTCACTTGGGTTGTCTCGGTGTCATAAAGAACATAGGTGGCATTGGGGCGGCCGTGGCGGGGTTCACCCACAGAACCTGCATTAATAATGCGTTTTAACGCTACCTGAAACTGTTGGGAGGCCTCAGCTTGAGCCGGATTTTTTACCGTTACTGACAGTTTGGCACCCTCTAACTCTCGCACATAGGGAACATGGGTATGGCCACAAAACAACACATCAGCATCGGTAGAGAGAATCCGTTCTAGCGCGGCAAAGCCATCCATACTGGGCAATAAATACTCATGCTGACTGTTGGGGCTGCCGTGGACAAAACACAGGTTATCCCGTTTCAACGACAGGGGTAATGTGGCCAAATACTCACGCACATCGGGTCGAATTTCGGTGTTGGTCCATTCATGGGCCAGTTTGCCCCGCTGTTCCGCCAGCTGTGAGGGATAGCTACATTCACAGGCATTTAACCCTTCCACAATATCCTCATCCCAACATCCCTGGCAGGTGGGAATCGCCAACGAGCGAATCCGATCCACTACTTCGTTGGGGTAAGGGCCATAGCCCACCAGATCCCCCAGACAGTAAATCTGATCGGCTTTCTGGGCGTTAATGTCTGCCAGCACTGCATCTAGTGCCTCATAGTTGCCATGAATGCAAGAGATTACCGCGAGTTTCATACCATTACCTCCTGCTCGGTCTCTTCTGACTGCAATTGTTGGTACTGCCGCTGATACTGAATCAAAACATCATCAGCTAAACAGGATGCCAGCAACGTTTGAGCAATTCTTTTTTGCTCTAAATTACACCCCACGATTTCTAGACCACTAAAGCGATCAGGACGTCCCTGTAGCCAGCGGGGTAGTTTGAGTTCGGTGTATTCAATACCCGGTAACCCTTCGACAAAATCAACATAGAATGCCTGACCATCTGGCAGTTCAAAAATGCCCTTTAAGCGCACCACCTGACCGTAGGCGCCACCCGTTAGCTCAATCAACGCCTCATCTAAGCTGGGGGGATCAAACACTTGCCCCGTTAGAGGAGATTTCCATATGGCCGGTAATTTACCAGACCCCCATGTCTGACTATGGTTACCAGGCATCACCTCATCTGCCCAACTATGCCATTCAGACTTCTCCAGGCTGGGCGGTACGACTGCGCTCCGCCGCCCAGGCAACGCGGTTAAAAACGGTGACTCCAAATCTAAATGAAACCCTAGCTCTATGAAAACCTGGGACTGGCCGGGCAAGTCGGCTAGCACGGTTGCAGCCCGATCGTCAGAAACGAGCGACACCCAGGGAAAACGATAGCCAATTCGGGCTAAATCAACAGACTCCTGACCACCTGGATACAGGTAAAACAAAGGACGCGAAGAGTCTTTTAGAAACTGGCTAATCCAGGTGGTTTTGCCCACACCAGGGGGACCGGCCACTAACGTGAGGTCAAAGGATTGCATAGAGCGCTAACAGTCTTTTAGGTCAGGCGTTTGGTTCAAATTCTGACTGCGCACCGAGATAAAGTCGCGATACGCTGCGGAATCTAACGCATCGCGGTGAAACGCTGCCAGTCTATGACAGTTTTGAAAGGCTAGCTTGATATTAAAGTGCTGCTCTACGGCTCCCCGAATGGCGTCTCCACCCACCATTCGCAATAACTGCCCACGGGCCTGTTCATCAGGGGGGGGCACGGCATGATCGGCCCACGCTTTACCGGCCTGCATTTGCTGGACCAGGGTTTCGACGATGCCCCAGGCATAGGGTAAGGACTGTCGAATCGTGTCTGCAAAGGCTTGCTCCTCAACAGATCCCACAGTGGCCTGTTGCACCAATTTTTCACTCACATTGAGAGACATTGCTTAGCTTGACGGTTTACTACTGGGTTTGCATTATAGTACTGGAACGATAATCATTCTCATTTTTTAGAATTATTTATGGTTGATGCCGCTGCGCTGCCTACGACTACTGATCTGGCGATTGTGGGGGCAGGTCCCCAGGCGTTGACGCTGGTCACGCATTTGCTGCAAAAAAAGAAGTCCATGCGCAATCGCTTTGTGGTGCTAGATCCGTCAGGGCAATGGCTGCAGCAGTGGCAACATCAGTTTGCGGCCTATGAGATACCCCACTTGCGATCGCCCGTGGTCCATCATCCCGACCCCAACCCCCATGCGTTGCGAGCGTTTGCTGAGTCGAGGGCCGACGAGCTGTTCCCACCCTATGATTTACCGGGCACCCGGCTGTTTCAAGACTTTTGCCAGGAGGTCATTCACCGATGGCAGCTACAAGATCGGGTCGTTTCGGCCCAGGTCGAGCACCTTGAGCCCCTTCGTCAACAGGGGCGATTTCGATTGACCCTGACCAATGGCCAAATATTAACCGCCAGACGAGTGGTGCTGGCTATTGCTGGTGGTGTTCCCCATTTGCCAGACTGGGTAGCACGTCCCCAGAACTATCCTCTTGATCGGCTATGCCATTCTCACCAGGTTGACCTGCGAGGGTTGCGCCTATGGGGAGAACGAATTTTGATTGTTGGCAGTGGTTTGACCGCTGGTCACCTGGCGCTGGGTGCGATCGCACGAGGTGCCCAGGTGATGATGATGGCCCGCCGCACCTTTTACGAAAAACTATTTGATGCTGCCCCCGGTTGGCTGGGGCCTAAAAACCTCAAGGGGTTCCACGCCGAACCCGACTGGCAAACCCGCTGGCAGATGATTCGAGATGCCCGCGATGGCGGTTCCCTGACACCGGCTGTGCTGACAAAATTGCGACGGCTAGAACGGGACGGCAAACTCTCGTTTTATGAGCAGTGCGAAGTGCACTCTGCTAAATGGAAAGAGACGTCATGGCAAGTCGTCTGCAGCCATCCGAAAGCCCACCATTGTATTACCCACCTGCCTATTGACCGTATCTGGCTGGCTACGGGGAACACATTAGATGTCAATCAGTGGCCGCTGTTATCGACTGTGCGAGAACACTATCCAGTTCCTACTGTGCAAGGCTTACCAGTACTCGATAAACATCTGCGGTGGCCAGGATGCAATCTGTTTATTATGGGCGGTGCAACTGCTCTGCAAGTGGGGCCTGTTGCGCGAAATTTGTTTGGGGCAAAGCTGGCGTGCGATCGCATTGTCCCTGCTCTAATCAAAGTAGGTTTAGGGCGATAAAGTCGCGATAGTCCGACAAGTCAGCTTTTGCTTTAATTGTTCTCATGAAATGAGATTTGGAGTTTTATAAAAGTCAAACCTTCCAAGCATGAACTTTTGTAAAAACACAATTTCACTTGCAGATTTTTAGTGACCTTTTTCTGAGTTCCCTTTGTTGCTATTCCGCTGAGGCGTGTTAAACCTATTTCTGAAGAGTCTCTTTAAGAGATTGAGGTTTTTCAATGCCTCACATAAAAAATAGAAACCTAGCCGAAGGTTTTTGACGTTCTCAATTAACTAAATCAGCCTCCTAGAAGCAAGCATTTTCTTCTAGAAAAGTTGATAGCGTGAATAAACCTGGCCAAGAAAACGAGTTAGGCAAGGATTTTAAAATAATGAAAAATTTCAGTCAGCCTGCAGTGAAATTCATGGATTCACAAACGGCTTCTTCTGTACCTGTCGAAGATATAAAGTCTGATGGGGCCTCATATCTCAATACTAAAATCAAGCATCAACTCTCGCAGTTACAAGAATTACAAAGTGATCATTCATTTTGGAAAAATTCCCTCTTTAAAGCTTTTGAGTCAGGCAGTCTAGGGCTAGCTGATTTACAGTTCATCTTTGGACAATACTCTTTTTACAGCCGTAGCTTTACCCGCTGTTTGGCCGGTTTTATGGCCAATAGCGACAATGATATGCACCGGGCTCAGCTGGTGGAAAACCTTTGGGAAGAGAGCGGTGAAGCTGATCTTGATAAACGACATGCAGAACTCTTTCGGCGCTTTTTGACCCAAGGCTTAGGGATTATTTTAGAAGATTTAGTGCCGACACCGCCCACCCAGATTTTTGTCAATGAGATTTTATCTTTTTGCTTAAGATCATCAGCCTATGAGAGTTCAGCTTTTCTTTCCTTGGGAACAGAAGGTATCGTCTCCCGGATGTATGAAATATTTATCAAAGGCTTGAAAAAAGCTGGAGTTTCAGATGAACATTTAACGTTTTTCTATCTTCATACCGCTTGTGACGACGACCACGCCATAACGCTAGAGAAGATCATGCTATCTTATACAGACAACCCCGATTGGTTTGAAACATGTCGTCGTTCATTGACATTTGCGCTGGACTTAAGAAAACAGTTTTTTGAGCATCTCTATCAGCAGCTTCAAATCCAGCGCATCCATCCCACCTTAGAAAATATTCAGGCACGAAAATCTCTAGCTGCCTCACCAAAAAGACTCAAATACGAAGCCCAGAAATCAATTGAGTTTCTGTATCAGAACAAAAGTGATGGGGGTAAACAAAATATTGATTTTACCGTTGAAAGAGTTGCTTTTCCGACAGAAGTTCTTGACTCTCGCGTGGTGCGTATTGCACCGCATAAGACAAATGAGCGGCATCACCATGCCCACGAAGCCATCTTTTTAATTAAATCAGGCCAGGGAACCGTATTGGTTGACAAAAATCAATATGACGTTAAGGCCGACGATATTGTTTTTGTCCCCCGTTGGGCCGTTCATCAGGTTAAAAATACCGGTGATGATACCTTGGTCATTCTAGCAATTACAGATTTTGGGCTGACTAGCAAAGCCTTTGTCGGCAACTATCTAAAAACTGCTCGTATGCATATCAATCGAGATGCAGATTCTTCCTCTTTATTACATTGAAGTCGTTGATTACAGTCAGTAGATGCCACTAGCACCATCTACTGACTGTTTTGATGTCGGCACATTTGGGTTAGAGCCGCTGATGTTTGGGTAAGACACCACAGCCGCAACCTGCGGCTGTGGTGTTTGATAAAGTCTCCCTTGTGAGTAATGGAGGAGACTGGGGTAGAGAGTTCTCGAGCTTTGCAGCGCGGGTGGTGCTTATTCATGAAAGGAGCACATTCGCTCAGCCTACCAAAGTTTTTGACTGGTGGCGGAGCGAGGCGATGATTGCCGTCTCAACGATAGGAGTACTGCGGTACCGTGTGAGCAGGGCTGAGTAGCAGTTGGGCGATCGCCTCTGAAATTTCTAATTCCGGCAATAAATCGAGCCAGAAAAACTCACCACAGGGATTTACCTCCAGAAAAACATAGCGCTTGTCGGGGGTCAAAATCATATCCACAGCACCATAGTTCAGATGCAAACGCTCCATTAATGTCAGCAGTTTTAAGGTGATGTCGGCAGGCAGCGTGTAGGGCTGCCAGTCATGGAGCAGGGCCAAGCCTTGCCGTCGCCAGTCGTGGTGCGATTTTTCAAGTTTTTGAGAATCGACCGCCGCTGCAAACACGGTTTTCCCCACAATGGTGATGCGTAGTTCAAGCGCTTTTGGGATATTTTCCTGAAACGTCATCGGGCAGAGCTGCAATCCCTCTAGGTGTTCTAGATCCGCTTCAGATACTGGATTGGTATACACCACTTTCTCCTCACCCTCATCATAGATGGCAAAAGAAGTGAGCATTTTGGTGATAATCCCTTGCTTACAGGTTTGGGCAAACTCACGTACCGCAGTGGGATTATTCGTTGTGAGGGTGCGGGGAATATCAAATCCAATCTCGCGAGCAATCTGTAGCTGCAGCGACTTATGCTCGGCTCGACGAATATTTTCGACCCGGTCTAGATGAAATGCCTGGAGACTCGCCAACATACCGTTGATGGTGCGACGAGATTCCTGTACCGAGGCATGGCGTAATTGAGCCTCCATTGTTGTCGGAATTTGTTGACCGATGCGGATGCGACGATACCAAACCGCCGTCACATCACCTAAATTAAGACTCCCTTGTGCCCCGATAAGTCGTCCCCGCTCAGCCGCGCGACTGCAGGATAGGTCAAGTTTGACCTCGGTAGGAAACTGATCTGTATTAAAGCGAAAGGCCGCTCCCCCTTGCTCCTCAATAGCCTGAATGACTTTAGGGATGCATTCGTTGTCATGGCTATGGGTAATCACCAAAACAGTCATACAGATACTCCAGCTTTAGATAACAGAACATCCGCGATCGCACCCGAAATTGAGAAATCCAGGTCGCGCTCCAACATCCCCCACTCACCGCAGGGGTTCACTTCGAGAAAGACATGCTTTCCGGCGGGTGTGCGAATCATATCGATCGCACCAAAGGCCAGTCCCAACCGGGTCATCAATGCTCGGACAGCGTCACTTACTTCAGTAGGTAGCTCGTCTTCTAGCCAGGCCATTGACGGCGACTGAGCTCGTCGCCAATCCATCGTTTCTTTGGCATAATGCACAGCCTCCAGCGCGCCGACAAAGCATTGGCCATCAACATAAACCACTCGCAATTCTCGTTGTTTGGGAATCGTTGCCTGAAAGACCATTGGGCTATGACGCAGGGAATCAGCCTCTAACAAATCGGCCTCTGAGACAGGGCTGGTGTAGACAAAAAAAGTGCTACCTGCCATACCCTGAGAAAGGGGCGTCAGCATCTTAGCAACAACATTGCCCTGCAGCGCTTGGAAAAATTCCTGAGCCTCTTGGGGATGGTTGGTTACCAGCGTCTGAGGAATACACAGCCCCACCTCACGGGCAATGCGCAGCTGACGCAGCTTATTTTCTGCCGCCGAAATGTGCTCTAAAGGATCGAGCCACGGCACACCCACCAAGCTATCGAAAAATCCCTCTAGGGCGGCGTAAGACTCTCGGATGCACCCATCTCGAAAGCGTTCATCTAAGTCTGGACTGAGCTTGGGTTGTCGAATTTTACGCAGCCAGACTGAATGGATATCATCCACGGCGATCGACTGATGAGCATACTGAATGCGATGACTTAACCCTTGCTCGGTGAAAGCGGCAGAAAGCTGTATCTCTGAAGGAAATAAGTCAGTATTTAACCGAAAGGGATGTGCCCCCCGCTGCGATAGAGCTTCAGCAACGCGATCAATTGTGAAAAAGTCATCGCTGTGAGTCAGCAGCAAAACAACTGGTTTAGATAAGCTCATTTGTGTTCAATTCTTCTGTAAAAGAAACCGAGCCTGTTAATCCGTGAATGTAAAAACAAGAGGAAGGCCGAAATTGATTGAAATTACGAGTAGATTACGCTACTGCTATCTAGCGATAACAGCGTATTGCCTTCTACAAAAGCGATCAGCTCACTATTAAATGGCCTGGGGTCATTGTCGTAGTAAATTGCAGTGCCCAACACATTCGGATTGTCGGCACCATTTAAGCGCTCGCGAGCGGGTGTTGTGAGCTTTGTTTGATATTCTCCAGAAGAAAGAGCCGCAAGCTGAATCTGATCGCCTGCGCTCGCATTAAAGTCTTTAATCAGGGCGTAGTGTCCTTTGCCTTGACTAATACTAGAAATGTTGCTGATAGAGTTATCGTCATAATACCGCTCTCCGCCTTCTCCTAAAACGAAGATATCAGCGCCGCGACTGCCATTACCATTTTCCTCGTCACCCCAAAGGATATCGATACCATCCCACTGATGTTGTCCGCCAAATGTTGAGGACCCAATGAGTTCATCATTGCCCTGCCCGCCGACAAGGATGTCACTATCGTAGCCACCGATGATGAGATCATCCCCCACACCACCGTACAGGCGATCGCGGTCGCTTCTTGCATTGATGAGATAGAGATTGGCGTAGTTGCCACTTGTCGGGCCACCAAAAATATTGTCATTGCCAGATTCGCCAAAGATCCAATCGTCACCTAGCCCACCAAACATTAATTGCGTTCCGCTTGCCTGGGGGGCAGGTACTATATCAGAGTCGAAAAAATCGCCATCTTCGTCACCTTCATCGCCAAAAATAATGTCATTGCCATAGACAACAGCACCGAGTTCATCAGGGATGGTGTTATCCCTAAAGAATGGTGTAAATCGTTCATCATCTCCTGAGAGGTCATCTTTTCCTCCGAGTCCGTAAATAATGTCATCGCCGCCGTTGCCAACGATCCTTTCTCTCTCTCCTGAGTTCGGCGGATCAATCAAATCCTCTCTCGCTGTACCCTCAAAGAATGTAGGATCTGGGCTATTAAGTCTGACGGTACGGCGTTGCAGTTGTTGAAAGACGGTCTGAAATTCTGCTAAAGAATTCGGCATGGTTACTGTGTTCCTTGGTGATTATCCGAACGTTGTTGTGTACTGTGGTTTATCCCGAGGAATTCTCAAAAAAAAGGGATTGCAATTCTGCCAATCCCAAACACTCCTCACGATTTTTTACATTCAGATATTTTTCACAACAAACCAAAACTGGTTTAGTTTAACGATGCTTGCCCCAGTAAAATCAATCGAAAAACTAAGGGAGCAAAATATCTCATTGAGTCTAAAGGATTGATCCACTAGCTCAATCGATGGTTTATTTCGTTAAGCAATAATATCGTCGTAGTCATCACCATCAGAAGGGTACTTGGTCGTTTGCTCTTCGTCAGCATCCGACGGATATTTGTGTGTTACTCCAACACCTACTCCCCCGTTAATTTTTTTGAGCTCTTCTTCAGAAATGTCTTGAACAATCTGTCCTTCTAGAAAATGAGCAAAGAAAGGAACTTCCCGGTCGTTGAAGTGATACTTTTTGTGGTCAGTCATAAGCTTTCTCCTTAATTTCAAAGTGCTTGTTGCTCATTGATGCGATCGTCCAGTGTTAATGAGCGATCGCCTACATGGGAACGCCATAATCTTCGTCGCCATCTGACGGATATTTCTGAGTGACGTAATTCTTTTTCGGAGTTGCTATTTCATCAATATCAGATGGGGTCTTAAAGGTCACTAAGGGGCTGGCTCCGCCACCAATTTCTTTTGCTTCTTCTTCAGAAAGGTCTTGAGTGATTTGATTTTCCAAATATCGAGCAAAAAAAGGAATTTCCTGAGCATTGCGATCGCAATTATGGTTAGTCATTGTGCTTGTCCTTTAATCTCAGAGAGTTTGATATGTATCAATCGTGTTTCGGTAAATTTCTTAGCATTTCTGCTAAGCAGCCGAATTCTAATGATTTAGGGTTTTGGAGGTAGCTTTGGAGGCGCTAGCAGCTCGTCAAAAATGCAGATAAAACCGCCACTGATTTTCTTGAGAGCGGTCTCAACAAGGTTTTGGGTCGTTTGGCTTTCCAAAGGACGAATAGACAAAGCACTGACTTGGTTGGAATTACGTGTGTTGTTAACCATTGGTTTGTTCTTAAGTTGTTTGTATACCAATCTTTCCACAGAGACTCTTTAAGCTGCTCTGGTTTGTGGCCTGCTGGAGACAGCGAGTATCCTAGTCTAAGTCTGGTGCTGGTGGACAAATACCAGGAACTAATGGAGGTTCCAGGACGGGAGGGACGGAGGGGGTGGACGGTCCAGTCAAGCCACCGTGAATCTTCTTAAGATCGCCTTGAAAAAGGCCTTGGGCTGTTTGGCTCTCTAGAGGACGAATAGATAAGGTGCTTGCTTGAGAATTGGAGTTATGGTTGTCTGCCATTGGCTTGCTCTTTAGTTATTTTGCGTGCTAAATCTTTTACAGGGATTCTTTAAAGCATTCTGCTTGTAGCCTGCTGAGGTACATCAAGCCTCCTTAAGAGGGGTAGCGATTAAGATGTGCTTTAGAAGCTTACATAGAAGGCGGCAGAGGGCAGATGATAGGGTCAGAGGGGGGAGGAGTTGGTCTGCTAGGGGCAGAAATAGGGTCAGGCAGCTTGGTGAAGCCACCGCGAATTTCCTTGAGATTTTCCTCAGAGAGGTTTTGTGAGATCTGATTTTCCAAAGGACAAATAGAAAGGGCGATACGTTTGTTGTTAGTCATTTTATTTATCATCAGATTTTCTCCATCAGGTTCAAGAATGCAATAAATTAGTTCCATCAGTAGATCCTCCTGAAATGCTGTTATCGTCTTCAGAAAGCCTAGAGTTCACCACATAGATTGACGTTAACGAACTTTCCATCAATGAACTTATAGAACCGTCGTAGAGGTTTAATTGCAATGTGCTGCATGCGGTTTAGTTGTGTGTGAACAATTGAGCTAAAAGCATGAGAGCAAGGCAAGCATCATAGATCCTTCGCTTGCCATCTTCGGTAAAGTAGACTCTAGATGTCTCTTCCAAAGCAACCACATGGACTAGGTTCAATTTCCTCACCTCGAAGCAGGGCTTTTATCTCTTTGGCACAGATCAGCTCTCTAACGGCAAAGGCACATGGATCTTGCATGATGGGATGTATAGGCAATAAAGAAAAACCGCCCCTAATTTTTTGAAGGTCTTCTTCAAGTAAATTGTGAGTAATTTGCTTCACTGAAGAATCAGTACAGACAGGAGTCTCTAGATTCACTAAGGTAAAATTATTTTCAGTCATGAGTATTTTTATGCCATTGATTGGCAACTATCAATTGCCAAGTGTCAGTAAGTCAGGCGTCAACTTTTCGGGAAAAGGATAAGGAAAGGGAACACACCCCGGTAAAACAATGCAAACACCCCCAACCACTTTTTTAAGATCTTCTTGAGATAAGTTTTGAGCACTACTGTCTGCTAAGAGATTAGGGAAGAGAGACGATTTTGAAACAGGAGATTTATACTGATTGTTGATCATTATTTCCTCTTCTATGTCTTCTTTTGAATTATGGCCTGGCCTTTTGAAGCTATAAAGCCTGAAAACTCTTTGATTTACTCTGTCGAAGGATAAGGCGACCCTGACAGCGTCACAGGTATCTTTGTGACAACAAAAGCTCGAAAACCAGCGGTGATATGCAGCTGAGTATGCCTCGTAAGAGTATTAAGAGAATTTTCAGAATTTGATAAACTCTTGTTGATTATTGGAAGTTGGGTGATCGCAATCGTTGACATAATACAAATTAATCCTCTCAACTGGCTAGATGCCACAACTCAAAACTTTGAAGATTTAGTTGATCGAGTAGTTAAAGCTGTAATGAGGCTCTGAACATCTACAGTTTAATAGAACTTCTCTGTATTCTCAGCATTTAGTGATAAATCAATCCGACATAAGTGTATTAGTTATGTCGGATTTTTCTTTAAAACAATCGCTGAAGAATCAACCTCATTTTTCTAAATCTCTCTTTGAGGATTTTCAAACATGCCTTTTTCTTGATTTTTAAGGCTCTGTTACTCAAGGCGATAGAAAAACCAACTTACCAGCCATAAAGGTCAGCTCTCCTAATCGGTCTGTCTCCCCAGTCCTTTCCCATGTACCTTGGTTGAGTTGAAGGCATCTGAATATCAGGTTTGCCTGTGAAAGTGCCATAACGAAAGAATCCTGGATAAATTGTTTTTACTCCTGGCGTTTTACCTCCTCCGTATGTCTTCTGTTCTGTTGTTGCGAGTTCATAAAACAATTCGCTGATCGCAATCTTTGACATGGGACTATAATCTCCTTTTGAAAAACTATTGAACCGAATCCACACCCTTTATAGGGTGGGATTAGTGCTTAAGAAACGACGATGTAAACGATAGCGCGTTCACTCAAGACAATAAAAAGCCAAACCTACAAACCTAAAGCATCAGCATCGGCATGCGATGTGTTTGGATCCCATCCCGACCCCATCCATCTTGGGCTAGGCTTAGGAGACTTGGCAAATGACATCCCTGGTACATCTTTCAAGCTTGATCCAAACGATAGGCCTCCTCTATGTATTTTTTGTTCTGTTGTTCCGAGTTCGTGAAGCAATTCGTTGATCGCAAACTTTGGCATGGGAGTAATCTCCTTTTGAAAAACTATTGAATCGAATCCTCGCCCGATATGGGGCGAGGATAGTGCTTGAAAAACGGCAATGAAAACTATCGACTTTCATTGAAGACGATAGAAAGCAAAACTTACAAGCCGTAAATGTCAGCCTTAGTAGCCGTTGCAAGAAAGGTTGCCAGAACATCTGGATCCCACATTCTTGACTCATATATTGGTGTACGCGTAGGTCCAGACTTACTAAGTGTCAGAAATGGCAATTTTCCTATTCCTCCTCTGTGCGTTTTCTGTTCTGTTGTTTCGAGCTCATAAAACAATTTGCCGATCACAATCTTTGGCATAGGACTAATCTCTTTTTGAAAAACTAATTTCATAGTTAAAGACGACTCCATTGAGCAATTCTTCAACCACTTCTACATTAGTCTTTTGAAATTCGGATGACAGCAAAAAGGAGAAGAATATATGACGTAAATGCTAGATTTTTGTCTCATCAATAAATCTAGAAAACAGGCAAAATCAGCAGATATAGATTGCTCAAAACATTGCCCATAAGTTAATAAGGGCGCGATAGGAGAAGATAGTGCGATCGCACTTATTTTGCTGTTTTTAAGTAGACTTAACTGACTTAGATATGTCTTGATTCTCGTCCTTCTAGCTGTGACTATCTATCGAAAACTCGAGCTTGACCTTATGTGACTGTTCCTTTAGCCACTTCATGAATAGCTCTGATTGGATTTGAGTCTTCAGAGCTTCGGTTAAGTGAGCGGAGATGATTTCCTCGACAAAAAACAGATGGATGCCCTGTGAAGTGATGATAGGTTTGAGTAGGGCTGGTGGAGTGGTGGCAAATACAGCCGGCGAAATCTCTGACTTTAGATCTTGACGGCTGATTGCGCCTCGATAGCCGCCAATACGACGCAGATCCTGATCTTGAATGTATCGATGAGCAACCTCTGGAAAGCTAATTTCCTGTTCCTGAATCGCATAGAAACATTCCAGGGCGAGATCTTCATCTTCAAAGATTACTTCGTAAAGAATGGCTTGCTCAAAGCGGAGTCGATGTTCATAAAAGTAAGGCTCAACTTTCTCGGCAAACAGGTGCTCCGCTAATTTTGTAGACAACACATTACTCTGAATAATTTCCTCAAAATCATCCACCGTCAGTTGGTGTCGCTCTAGCCAGTCGAAAGTGTCTTGAGTATTTTGGAGTTGATTAGTATGACGAAACTGATCGGCGGCTTGTTGCAATTCTTGCGGTGTGACACTAATCTCTAGAGAGCGGGCCGTGGACTGAACAATTTTACGAGTTGCGATC
This sequence comes from Leptolyngbyaceae cyanobacterium, assembly GCA_050043105.1. GTDB lineage: Bacteria > Cyanobacteriota > Cyanobacteriia > Phormidesmidales > Phormidesmidaceae > Leptothoe. Next base: position 24,293 of record JBHJIV010000040.1, read on the forward strand.
GCATCTTCTAAAGCCGGAATTTGAGCCAGTATTTTAATCTGATGAAAAAGCTCTTTCGGGGTAATGATTAATCGATCAGATGAAGTCATCAAGTTATCTCCTGAGATTGATTCTCTCCTATAGAAAGGATGTGTCTATCGCAATGGTTAGAGCTGTAACCCCCCGCGACCTAGCTCTCTGAAAGGATTTAAAACAATGTCAATAATCCGGCGTTGTCGCACAATCACCTCAGCAGTAGCGGTATCACCGGGACGCAGTTCAATGCATCCTTGCGGCGTTTGTAGGCAAGACTGACCGAGTTCGATCTCTAGCTGATAAGTGTCTACTTCACCTTGGGCTGTTTCATCTGTGCGAGATGTTGGCGAGATCTCTGTTACCGTTCCTGTGGCAATGCCATAGTCTTGAAAAGGATAGGCATCAAACTTAAGTTTTACCGGTAGTCCCTCTCGCAGTGACCCGCTTTCGGTGGTGGCCATCTCCGCATTGACAATAAACGTGGCGTTTTCAGGGGCAATTTCGGCGACTCGACTCCCCGGCTCAACCACTGCACCCACTTGCTCAAAGGGCAAGTCGAAAACAACCCCGGCCACTGGAGCCGTAATCACGCGCTGCTCTAGCTGCAGTTGGAGTGATTCAATCTGTCGAGTACTCTGGTTAATTTCAGAGGTCAGTTGCGTGATTTGAGTGTCTAGGTCTTTGAGTTCTTCTTGTATGCGCAGCAGGGCAATCTCATTGGTGTGCAACAGACCTTCATAATTTTGCTGATTTTCTTGCAGTTGCAGGCCCGATTGAGTGACATCGGCCTGGGCTTGCTCATAGAGCTGTTGTCGCTCTAACAACAAATCTCGATATTCAATCACCTCAACTTCAGCGATAATGCCTTGCTGATAAAGGGTCTCATATCGTACTAATTCCTGTTTGGCCCTTTCTAAGTTAACGGTGGCGAGATCTTGTTCAGTGTGGGCATGGTCACGTTGTCTAGCCGTTTGCTCAATTTGAGTTTCCTTTTCTAGGGCTTGGGCTCGGTTTTGCTGTTGCTGTGTGGCCAACGTAGCTGTGAGCTGATTTCTCAACAGATTGAGCTGAGTCAGGCTTGCTTGCTGTCCTTGTTGTTGAGCTTGAATTTGTCGCAACTCTGCTTTGACGAGTTCAGAGTCTAAGGTCAAGAGGGGTTGCCCAGCGTTCACCTGATCGCCCTCCTCAACCTGGATGGCGGCGATCGCACCGGTTACCTCGCTATCAAGCTGCACCGTCTGTCCTTGGGGTTCCAGACGCCCGTGAGCCGTGCCCGTTTCATCCACTCGTGAAAACAGCGCCCAGGGCAGCAGCACCGAAACAAAGAGCAACAGCACGTAAAATAATCCCCTTGTCCAGACGCGGGGCATGCTATCAAGCAACTCTTCGGTGGCAAACGACCAATCATCGTTTGCTTCGGAGGCTGGAGCAGCCAGATTGAGTTCCGCAGAGTCTACGGATTTCACCACAGAGACGGCAGGGGCATGACGGCCATTGAGAGAATTTGGCATAGGGGTGTGAGGGGAATTAAGGACGATTTTGAGGAGGAAGTAGAAAGGGAGAGAGAGAATGGATGGAGAGTAGAGGAGTAGAGACAACGGCTAGTTGAGGGTGGCCAATTGCTGTTGGTTGAGATAGCAGTAATGCCCCCGTTGGGCCATGAGCGCTTTATGGGTGCCCGATTCTACGAGAATCCCTCGGTCTAGCACCAAAATTAGATCGGCATTGCGGATGGTGGATAACCGAGGGGCAATGACCAGGGTAGTTCTATTTTTAAGGATGCGATTTAAGTTTTGCTGAATGATGCGCTCTGACTCAGCATCTAAATGGGAGGTGGCTTCGTCTAAAATCAGCACTCTCGGATTACCCAGCAGGGCGCGGGCAATCGCCAGGCGCTGCCGCTGTCCGCCTGACAGCATGCCGCCGCCTTCCCCGATTTGAGTTTCATAACCCATAGGTAACTGGCGAATAAACTCATCGGCCCCTGCTAGGGTCGCCGCCTCCACCACCGCATCTAAAGGCAAGTCAGGGTGACCCAGGCCAATGTTCTCGCGAATCGTACTGCCAAAGAGAAAGGTATCTTGATCGACAACTCCGACTTGCTGACGAAATGACTGCATTGCCAGGGTCGATAGATCGTAGCCATCGACTAAAATTTTGCCGTCGGTCGGCGGGTAAAGACCCAATAGCAGTTTAGAAATGGTGGTTTTGCCCGAGCCACTACGCCCGACTAGAGCCACCATCTGCCCTGGCTGCACTTCAAAGCTCAGGTTTTCTAGCACATTGGTATCGCTATCTGGGTGGTAGCGAAAGGTCACGCGATCAAATTGGATGTGACCGGCGAATTCTGGTAACCGCTGACGCTCCGCGAGCCATTCTTCCTCCGGTTCGGCATCTAACACATCGTTGATGCGCTCTACCGCAATGATCACCTCCTGAAACTGGTTCCAAAGCACCGTTAAGCGCTGAAAGGGGCCAATTACGTTACCGAGCAACATGTTAAAGGCCACTAGCTGGCCAATGGTCAGCTCATTTTGAATCACCAGCCAAGCACCAAACCACAGCAACCCCGTTGCCGCCAGGGTTTCAATTGTGTTGCTCACAATTTGTAGGCGGTTACCAATAACCTGACCCGCAAAGCTCTTTTTGACTTCCTGCTGCAACAACTCTTCCCAATGCCAGCGCACCCGTTGTTCCACCGCCATGGATTTTACGGTTCTGACGCCAGAGAGGGACTCAATGAGATAGCTATTTTCATTGGCGTAAGCGTTAAAGATTTCTCGGGAAACGCGTCGCAAAAAAGGGGTGGCCAGCAGCGCTAATACAAAGAACGGGGGTACGATTGCAAGGGCCAGCAGCGCCATTTTCCAGCTGTACCAGAACATCAGCCCGACATAGATAAAGACCGTTAGCAGATCGAGCAAAATAGATAACGCCTCGCCCGTCAAAAAGCGCTCGATTTTTCGGTTTTCTTGCACTCTGGCCACAATGTCGCCCACATAGCGCGACTCAAAGAATCCCAACGGTAACCGCAGGGCATGGCGAATAAAACCCACGATCAGCGCTAGATCGACCCGATTGGCTGTGTGGTCGAGCAGGTATTGTCGAAAGCCCGTCATCGTCACCTGAAACAGCCCAAAAATTACCAACCCCAGACCGACTGCCAGCAGTGTGAGTTGAGATCGCTGCACTACGACTCGATCCAAAATGAGCTGAGTAAAGATCGGCGTTACTAACCCAAACAGTTGAATACAGATAGACGCGATCAAAATTTCTAGCATGATGAACCGATGGGGCTTCATCAATTCAAAAAACTGCCAAAACGGTGTGGTACTTTCAGCAGTGTCTCGAAAGAGGGCGGTGGGGGTTAGCAGTAGGGCATAGCCCGTCCAACCGGCTTTGAAGTCGGCTGGGCTCATGCTGCGCTGACCAATCGCGGGGTCGGCCACAATCACTGCACCAGCTGTAACGGCATACACTACCACGTAGTGCTTGCCCTCCCAATGCACAATGGCGGGTAAGGGTTGGTCGGCCAACTGACTGAGACTGGCCTTAACGGGGCGGCTGTTAAAACCAATGCTCTCAGCAGCGGTGGACAGCCCCAGTAAAGAAGCGCCATTGCGATCAACATTGGTTATGTCGCGCAGGCGATTGATGCTAAATTTTTTGCCCCAATATCGAGCTACCATCGCCAGGCAGGCCGCGCCACAATCGGAAGCACTTTGCTGACCATAGTAGGGATAGCGTCGGATAACGCGCTGCAAAAAATGCCCCACCCGCTGATTGGGAGTCGGAAAATAAGCGTTGCGCACCTGGCTGGAGCTGCTCCCATTAGCCTCCTTAGCCGGCAGCCGCTCCCCCACGACTGCTTGCACCGCACCAGATGCCAATCGAGCTTCCAATGACTGGGCGCGACTCAACAGGTGTGGACGCACCTCAGGCAATTGCTGCATCAAGCTATTCACACAGGTTTGGGGCAAAAAGCCAATCTCTACCCCCATAGAGGCTCGGGCAGAATAGGCCGAAAATTTATCGACGGTCGAAAACAGTAGGCAGTCGCCAAAGGCATGACCCGGCCCCAATGTTTCGATCAGGTTCTCATGGGCATCGAGCAGGCGGACCTTACCGGTGATCACAATGTAAAGTCCGGCGTCATTGCGATCGCTATGCCAAAAAGCCCCGATCTTCGGCTGAATAATCTGGGTATGTCTAAGACACCTCTGCCAGTGAGTATCTGAAATAGGTGTGCCAAAAAGATGGCTGAGTGTCTTGGCAGAAAGGGAGGGGGCTGACGGATTCTGCACCATAAATATTAGATCCCTGGTTTAACGGATTTAAATCTGTCTGTTGGCCCCTGGGGTCAATCGGAGTAACGGGCTCGGGAGAAGATGCTGACTGCAGATCGTAAATGGTAATTCCGGTTGAGGGAGTCTCAACATCTGAGCCCTGATAAGCCGTGTGCTTTGACAGAGACTCAGCGGGTGGGCGATGGGGTTTCTGTAAAGATTGGGAACGGGTAGATAGCCCCATTTGCTTAAGCAATCGATTAATGTGGCGATCGCTAATCCGAATCTCGAATTCTTTTTCTAACTGTTTTGCTAACCAACCAGCAGTCCAGCGACGAAAGGCATAACCACAGTCTCGCGGGCTCTGTTCTACCAGTTCTTTGAGGCGGTCGATATAGTCCTGATGGATTACCTTGGGACGTCCTGGCAGACTGTCTAACCAAGTGTGGGCTTGACCTGACTTTGCGGTCAAAATCCAATGTCGCACCGTCGCTGGGCAGCAGCCCAAGGTTCGGCAAATCTCTGTTTGAGATTTGCCTGCATTGGCTAGCAACATGATCTCGATGCGCTTGCGATGCAGCTTAGGGAGATCTTTTTGAGTCAAGCGTTTCTCTAACAGCTTGCGCTGAAATTCAGTGAGATATCGAGAAGCTGAGTTTTGATCAGGTGTAAAGCTCATATCAACCCTGCCAAACTTGGTGACAGCTAGCGTTCTCAGATGTCTCGAAGAAAATTAGACAAAATTCTGCGAACGATATATTTCTTCACATTCCATATGAACCTTGCCCTGATGCTTGGGTGAATTCAATAATTCCGAGATGTAAAAGTTTGTTAATTTTCACCAGGCTCGCAGAATATCAGGCTCCGATAGACGAGGTGACTTTAGGAAGCAGTGTTTGAAACGATGCTCCATTTAATTGGGTAGCCAGAGATCCTGCTCTCTAGCATCACTGAGGTAGTTTGATCGAGTAATGACCTTAGACGAGCAGCTTAAGCAACTGGCGGTGGAAGCCCAACAGCATCCACCCAAGTCTCCGCAGCGGCAACGGGCATTAGCTCGATTGCTCGATGCCATAGGGCGATCGCGACAACTTATACGTCCCTACCAAGGGCGGTTTCATGGGTTCTATGACGATATTTATGCCGAGGCCAAACAGCGATTGTATTTGTATTTGTGTGAGGAGATTGCTCGATACAACCCTGAGCGAGAAGTGTTGCAATGGGCAAATTTTTTGATGCGAAAGCGGTTCTTTGTTGAAGCCAGTCGAGATGTGATGCCAACGGCCCCTAAGGGCATGGATCGCTCCCAAGTTAGGTGGACTACGCTCGATGTCCTCGATAAGCAAGAACCGATGGAGGTGCGATCGCAGTCTACGGCTTCTCTGTCTGAGTCGATCATTCGGTGCATTCAAGACGACCAGGATGGTTTATTTATTAGCACCCACATCTGGCAAAAACCTGAAGCCAATTTTCAGTACATCGCCCTGCGATTTCTCGGGGGGTATTCGTGGAAAGAGATTTCTGCTGAACTAGATGTCAAAGTTGTTACCCTAAGCTCCTTTTATCAACGTTGTTTGACTAAATTTGCCCCCGTTCTTAAAGAATATGTGTCTGTCTAATATCACTCATTCACCTTTGCCAAAACGATGACTGTTAAACGCGATCAGATTACTTTTAGGGTGCCACTTACAGACGCTTTTCATCGAGCTGCTCAAGGGTTTCACCAACACCACACCGACCGGCAAAAGGGCAAGCGGGTCTACTTAAATGCGCTGAGCGTACAGGCGGTGCAGTTTTATCTGTCTTGTTTAGGGGTGACCACATGTCTAGAGAAAAGTGACAGTTGGCAGCCCGTTTCGCAGGTTTTGGCAGATACGGCGGATTTGTGGGTTGAGGACCTTGGTCGATTGGAATGTCGACCTGTGTTGCCAGAGTGTGCCTCGTTAGAGGTGCCCTCAGAGGTCTGGCGCGATCGCATCGGCTATGTATTTGTGCAATTCGATTCGGCTTTAAGAGAGGCAACCCTTCTAGGATTTCTACCCCAGGTTGAAAGTGAGACAATTGCTCTCGCTCAGCTCCAAGGTTTAAATGCACTGCCGGAGTTTCTCGAAGGGGTGCGTCGTGACGCTGCGATCGCGTCGCCGACGCGAGTCACGTTACACAATTGGCTTGTTCAGGCAGTTGAGGCTGGCTGGCAAACACTAGACGTCATCCTCGCCGCAGGTCAGAAAAATCCGGCTTTTAGTTTCAGAGCCCCCCTCACCCAAACCCAATGGCTCAAGCCCCTCGCTACCGGGGTTAAGCAGGGCAAGTTTCTCACCTTAAGTAAGGCACCTGAAGAACGAATTTTGTTTATCGTGGGTATTGCGCCCACGCAGAAGGGGGCACACTTCAACATTACGATTGAAATTTATCCAGCCGGGAATCAAACGTTTTTACCGCCAACGTTGCAGATGGTGGTGACCGATGCCGCAAATACGCCTGTTTTGCAGGCCGAAGGGCGTCAGAGTGAGGGATTAGAGTTTCAATTTAGTGGCGGAGCAGGGGAGAAATTCAATGTTCAGCTTAGCTTTAATCAATTCACAGTAACTGAGCAATTTGAGATATAGTCTGCACAACAGCGAGGAATCTCTGTCCAGGAGCATCCGGATGAGTAAGTGGGTCATCCTAGAACTAGAGGGCGATCTCAGCCTACCTGGATTTCGTGCGACATTGGAAATCAGGGCTGACGGCGAATTGCAAGCCTTAAAAGTCAAAGGCTTTTTGCCCCCTGCCCCGAACATCGCCGCCCAGTTGACCCATCACTGGCAACAGGTCTATCGCCCCCTGGGGATGCCGCTGCGGATCAAAGGGCAAAAGATTATTCACAAAGGCTCGATCAATCAGCGCTTGGCCGACTGTCAGCAATCGGCTCAGCGCCTCCGCCAGCAGTTGCGAGATTGGCTGCGGGCCGAGTCGTTTCAAACCGTCGATTCTCGCCTGCGAGAAGAACTCAACCGCCATGAGGTGATCCGATTTTTAATCCGAAGCTCGGATCTCGATGTGCAAAAGCTGCCCTGGCATGAGTGGGATTTTTTTGAGCGCTACCCCAATGCCGAGGTGGCTTTGAGCACCTTTGAGTATGAGTCGGTCTGGGTTCAACCTCAAGAAACCGGTCCCCATCCCGTAAGAATTCTCGCGATTTTGGGGGATAGCCGGGGCATTAATGTCGAGGCCGAGCGCCGGGTACTGGCTCAATTGCCTCAGGCGCAGGTGACTTTTTTAGTCGAGCCCGATCGCCAGCAGCTAAACGATCATCTGTGGGAAGCGCCCTGGGACATACTTTTCTTTGCGGGGCACAGCATCACCCAAGAGGGGCAGGGGCGGATTTATATCAACCAAACCGATAGCTTGACCCTTTCAGAACTGCACTATGGACTGCGTAAGGCGATCACCCAAGGCTTACAGTTAGCCATCTTTAACGCCTGTGATGGGCTGGGGTTAGTGCAAGAACTGCAGCAGTTGCACATACCCCAAATGGTGGTCATGCGCGAGCCGGTGGCCGATCAGGTGGCGGCGGCTTTTTTAACATACTTTCTCAAAGCATTTGCGGCCGGTGAGCCGTTTTATCTGGCCGTTCGCCATGGGCGCGAGCGACTCCAAGGATTGGAGTATCGTTTTCCCTGCGCAAGTTGGCTGCCGGTTATTTATCAAAATCCCCTGGTGCTACCGCCCGATTGGTCAACCCTGCAGGCGGCTCAACCAGGGACTTCGAGCGTGCCCTCTACTCCTGCGCGCGTGACGTCTGCTCCTAAGCGCTTAGGGCTGCGAGTGGTTGGACTCAGCTTGCTTGTGGCGATCGCAATTCTGTTTGTGCGCCATTTGGGTATTTTACAGCCCTTTGAGCTGGCCGCCTACGATCATGTGATGCGATCTCGCCCCATTGAAGCCATTGACTCGCGCATCTTAGTGGTGGAGGTGCCGCCTGATGATCTAAACGAGCTGGGCGGCTATCCCCTCAGTGATGAGACGCTAACCCAAACGGTTGATGCCCTACAAAGGCTTGAGCCGAGTGCGATCGCACTAGATATGCATCGTTATCAGCCGCGCGGCTCGGGGCGAGAGGGCCTAATCGATAAATTTCGTCAGTATCCCAACTTGTTTATCGCCTGTGCGTATGGTCAAGTCGATCAAGATTATGGTCCGCCGCCTGAGCTTTCTGACAATCAGCTCAAGGCTCAAGTTGGCTTTAGTAACCTGGTCCTTGATCAGCCGGCCCGACTGCGCCCGGGTGCCGTGGTCGAGGCACCCAAAACCGGGGTTGTCCGTCGCCAGTTGCTATCTTATGTACCCGACCTAGTGGTCACGCAGTCTGCATGTGCCCTGTCCTCATGCTCAACCCCTTACAGTCTGAGCTTTCAGCTGGCCTATCGCTTTCTAAATCAAGCGGGGGTTGAGCCCCTAATGGTCAATGATTACGATCAGTGGCAGTTTGGCAACACCGTGTTTCCGTCGCTGCCTCACCAGTTTGGCGGATATCAAGATTTAGATGGTCTGAGCACCCAGCTCATGCTCAACTATCGCGGCGCGATACCCAGTCAGCGGGTGTCTCTACAGCAGGTGTTGTCCGGCGAAATCGATGCTGACAGCGTGCGCGATCACCTCGTTTTAGTGGGGTATACGGCCCCGGTTGCCCGAGATGCTATAGATACGCCCTTTGGCAAGATGGCCGGGGTCTGGATTCACGCTCATATGGTGAGTCAGTTGCTCAGTGCGGTGCTCGATCAGCGGCCCCTAATCGAGGCATTACCTCAGGTCCATGGATTTCAATGGGGGGCAGGGATATGGATTTGGGGTTGGTCACTACTGGGGGGAGCGATTGGCGGCGGATGGCTGCTGACTAGGACGTATGCGCGTCGGTTGAGTTGGTTTATCGGCGGTGTGTTAGCGTTTGGTGGGCTTAGTTGGGGGCTCTTTAGTCTTTGCGTCATGGCGCTTACGCAGGGGGTGTGGCTGCCATTAATTCCGGCAACATTATCCGCATTCGTGACGGCGAGCCTTGTAGTGTTGACCAAGTGGTTCCCAAATCCGTCTCTGAGTCGTCAAAAAATCGAGAGTTAAAGCCGTCCCGCGACTGTCGAGCCAGCGGCGGGTAAAGCCCACTTCGAAAAACTCTCTAGCGCATTGACCCATTCATAATTTGGGGCAACTCTCTGCTGACCATGACTCAACCCAACGTTACTCATCAGAACTGACCATGATGCGTCCGAAGTTCCTAGTTGCGATCGCCGGTGCGTTAGTCATCGGTCTGCCGCCCTCACTAGGGTTGCCCAATAGCGCTTATACGCAACTTTCGGCTGTCGAAATTAGCCAGCCGCCGCCGCCGCCCAATGCACCTCCTCCCAATGGAACCCGTCCCGGCGGCGGTCTCGAGCCAGAAAATCCTGCCTGCAGTGCCCTCAATGACGACCTGCAAGCGCTGATTCCCATCGCAAATCCAGTTCTGACGACCACCGCTTATCCAACAATTTTGTTTTACGTCCCCTTTGGAGCTGAGGAAGTTGACTATGGCGAATTTTCCCTACTTCTCTGGCCCAATGAAGAGATGCGCCTATATCGAACCCGCTTTCTGCTGCCAGAGTCGCCCGGTGTTGTCAGTGTGACAGTTCCTGAGATTCCGACCAATGCGCTGGCAGAAGGACAAATCTATCGCTGGTATTTTCAGCTGTATTGCGCAGAAGGAGAAGACGACACGCAGCCCGATCTCACACTGCATGGAGCTATACAGCGGGTGGCCTCAACACCCGAGCGGACTCAACAAATCCAAGCTGGGTCGCCAGACATTTGGTACGACGCCCTGGCTGATGTAGCGAACGGCTTGCAGGCTTCTCCCCAAGACAATCAACTGCGCACTCAGTGGCAGTCACTCCTAGCCCTCATTGAGGCAGAGGCGGTGGAAGACGCTGCTTTCGTCGGCCCGGTATTGTCGTTAGAGGAATAGATGTCTAGTCTCCCTTGAACCGAATGCAAACTTTTCTAAAGAGATTAGGAGACTGGCAGAATCTGGTACTGCTGCAGCTGAGATACCTACACACCATCAGAGTTCAGCATTTTAAGACGGCATAAACTGAGTCACGAAATGCAAATAGATTGCTACTTTCGAAGTAACGGAGGATTGAGTTTTTATCAGTCAGGCCAATGGAGGCAAATTACTATGCGTCGAATAAGGCTTTTTCTATCCACGGTGTTGCTCGGTCTATGGCTGGCATTATTCGGAACTTTTCTATTTTTATTGGTGTTTGATGCTCGAGGTGGCGGCATCGACGTTCCCTTTGCTGGAATTTCTATCAACGCTGACCCCCAAGCGGCTATTTATTTACCCAATCGCATCTTCACCTGTACTGAAACAGATCAGCAGTCTCAGTGCCAAACCGATATTCAAGGTCGTCCATTAGTAATTGTTTTAGAGAAATTACCCGACCCTTCTGGGCTGAGTCATTGTCAGGCTCAATATGATGGCAATTCCTTAGTTTGTCTTGGTGGGTATGTAGATTATGCCCCCGTACTTTCAGAATCGTTTGAAATCAATGGCTTAGAATTGAGCCCGCAACAGTTAGAGACCCTACAGCAAAAATACTGGGCAACCAACCAGCTACTGACCCTTGGTGAACCCAAACTGATGCGAATCAGTCAATGGTTATCGATCTCGGCAGGAGTGCTTGCGGCCTACTTTGCTTGGTTTCACCCCAATCGGTTTAGCAAAGGCTTAGCCAGCGTAATAGGGGGATTGATTACGGGCCAGTTGATTTGGGCGGTTTTGGCAACTGTGCAGTACGACGCCTTGACTCCCTATGGATTGACCCTGGATGATTGGGCTCGCGGTGTCGTTATTGGAGCGATCGCAGCCGGATTTTTAGCCTTGGCGATCCTTGCTCTGTTGCTTCGGCTTCGAACCAATCGAGTAATTCAGACCTTTATGACCCTGATCAATGGGGTGGGGGGCATATGGACAACCGGATATTTTCTGTTGTTTATGCTCTTGTGGTCCGGGTTTGCGGATTAAACAGACCGAGTGAGTTTAGGTGGGGCTATGGAATCAATGAGTGCAACAAGTTGGATCGTCCGCTGGGTTACCGTTGGGCTGACGATGGGTGGCATGGGCGCGATCGCACCTGTCGCTTTAGCCCAGATCGTCCCCGACGATACCCTACCCACTCCCTCCATCACTGACCCTGGCTGCACAGTCTGCACGATTGACGGCGGTACTCAGCAAGACAACAATCTCTTTCATAGCTTTAGCGAATTCTCGGTGCCGACCGACGGTGCGGCCATTTTCAACAATCTTGAGACGATTGAGAACATTTTTAGCCGCATCACGGGTGACTCTGTTTCCGATATTGATGGCCTGTTGCGTACTCGGGGTACTGCCAACTTGTTTTTACTCAATCCCAATGGGATTATTTTTGGCCCTAATGCTCAACTCGATATTCCCGGTTCCTTCACGGCGAGTACCGCCGACAGCCTGATTTTTTCAAATGGCGAGGAATTTAGCGCGGTTGATCCAGCCGCGCCCCCCTTACTTACGGTGAACATCAGTCCTGGAGTGCAGTCTGGCACCGGAGTGTATGACAATAAAGCCCTACTGACAACTCAAGGCAACCTTGTCACGGGCCAAGACCTGACCCTGACGGCAGGGCAGCTCGATATCCAGGGACAGCTCGCAGCGGGTGGAAATTTAAGGCTCATTGCTACCGACCAAGTAAGACTGCGCGATCGCACCACCCAACCTCTAATCATCACGGCACAAGACGAGCTGTGGGTACGCGGTGATCAAACTGTCGATATCTTTGCCCTCAATCATCCCCAGAGTGGACTCTTTGCTGGGGATGACCTGGTGCTGCAAAGCGAAAATGCCGTCTTAGGCGATGCCCGCTACGGGAGTGGCGGCAACTTTCAAATCGTAACGTTAGACGGTGATTTGGGAAATTTGACGAGCCCCCAAGATCCCGTCATCCGCGCTTTAGGAGACGTCACCTTTGACACCTATGTCGGTAGCTCTCTGCATATTTTGGCCGGAGGCTCCGTCGATATCGGCACCATCCTCATTACCCAGCCTGAAACCGGAGTCGTGGGTGATGGCTTTTTGCAAGACACCTTCCAACTTTCCAATGGCACTGAAGTCAACATTGATGGCAGTGCTCAGCCCACCCTCGATATTCGCGCTGGGGTAAGTCCTGATGCGATCGCCACAAGCGGCGTTACCGGCGCTGACCCAGGCTCAGATATTTTTCTAGGTGGCCCTAATCTCAGCTCCTCAGCAACCCGTGCCGATATTACTGTAGGCGACGTGGTCATTCCTGAGCCAGATGGATTAGTGGTGCTGACCAATCAGTACCGGCCTACGGAACTCTCAGGTGGCGATGTCACCATCACAGGAGATGGATTCTTTGGCTTAGGTATTGACGTGCGGGGGGGGGACCAGCCAGGGGGAACGGTCATCATAGACGCCCGCGACAACATTATTTTGGAGAGTTTGATTGACTCATCAGTGGCGTTGGCCGATGCTGGCGATATCACCCTACTCGCCGAGGGCAATATTGCCTTGACGGAAGGCTCCAGAATTTCAGCAAACGGTCTGTCTGGAGGCAACATTTTGCTGCAAAGTGGTGGCACCCTCTCAGCTGATAACAGCTTGATCGGCAGCAACAGCACTGGCCTGACACCCTCAGCCAGCCGCGGCAGCATCACTCTCTTAGCCGACTCCATTGAATTATTCGGAGAGCAGACGGCCGCCATAGCCTTCACCACAGGGGTACGAGCGGGGAATTCAATTGTCATCCGAGCCAATGATACCGTGACCCTTAATGGTAGCTCGGTCTTCACCTTATCAGAAGACACTGCTACTGGACCTAGTGGCGATATTACGCTCACCACCCAAACACTAAACCTGATGGAGGGTGGCATCATCACTTCGTTCGCTTTGGGTGAGGGAAGAGCTGGCAGTATCACCGTGACGGCGACGGATTCGTTAACCATTGGCGGCGTTAGCCAAGTCGGCAACCCGTCCGGTTTGGCCAGCAATGCTGACTTGGGCTCCCAAGGCGATGCGGGCAATAGCTCGGTCACAACGCCTCTATTTACGATGACCAATGGGGCTGCTTTGTCGACCACCTCTTTGGGGCTGGGCAATGCCGGTAACGTCACCATTGCGGCTGAGGAGGTAGTGCTTGATGGTACCAATACTCAAGCCGGGCGAGATAGAGCCACGAATATTTTCACAACATCCCGCGAAGGGGAGGGTGGCGATATTCAGGTGACGGGTCGAACATTAGCGGTCACTAACGGAGCACGCTTGTTTGCCACAACGGATATCTTGGGCCAGGGGGATGCGGGTAATATCAAGCTTAATCTCACGGATACGATCGCGATCGTGGGCACAACGCCTTCCGGTGGTCCCAGTACGGTTGCTACTGATGCCCTCACGGGTTCAGGGGGTAGTGGTGGCGATATCACTATCACTACGAGCAATTTCTCCCTCGCCGATGGCGGGCGGTTGACAACAGAAACAGCCACCCTCGGGCAGGGGGGTAACATTGTAGTCGATAGCCAAACGTTTTCCATCGATAGTGAAGCACAACTCAGCGCCTCTTCGATTGGGGCAGATGGGGGACAATCCGGGGATATTACGGTCAGGACTGACCAGTTCACCATGGGTGAGTCAGGGTTTTTATCTACGTCCACCGAAGGTCGCTTTGATGCGGGCAATATTGAGCTAGAGATCCGCGAGCTCGCCACGCTCTCTGGCTCCGAGACGGGGATATTTGCTGGCACTGAAAGCGCCCAGGCTACCGGCGATGGTGGTAACATTCGCGTCACGGGCCCTAGGCAAATCAGCCTGCGAGATGGTGCAACGATTGAAGCAAACAACGAAGGCACCGGAGTTGGCGGCAACATTCAGCTTGAGGCCGATGTGCTGAGTTTGGATGGCAACACCACCGTGACTGCCACCACCACAAGCAATCAGGGCGGCAATATTACCCTGGCCTTGCAAGATGCCCTGGTGTTGCGCAACGGTAGTCAAATCTCCGCAACAGCCGGACTGGCTCAGGCGGGGGGCGATGGCGGCAACATCGCCATAGATGCGGCAGAGGGCTTTGTGGTGGCGGTCCCTGAGGAAGACAGCGATATTGTGGCTGATGCCTATACAGGGCTAGGCGGTAATATTCGCATCATTGCCCAAGGTGACTTTGGTATCGAACCGCGATCGCAGCCCACACCGCTCAGCGATATTCGAGCGAGCTCAGAGCTTGGGTTAGACGGCACCATTGACATTACCGCCCTCAACACCGACCCCACCCAAGGCCTCATTACCCTACCCTCAGATCTGTTAGATCAGTCTCAACTTTTGGCTCAAGGGTGTGAGCAGATCGCAGCAGATTCCACCGCTCAGGGAGAGTTTTATACCTCCGGGCGCGGTGGCCTCACCCCACTCACATCAGATGTTTTGGGGAGTGATGATATCATCGACGATCTGCGCTTACCGGAAACAGAGCCTAACAACGCTCCAATTACGGAAGCTCAACGGTGGTTTGTCAGCGATGACGACACGGTGGTGCTCACGACAGCCTGCTGGCGAAGAAGGAGGGCTAAGGCATGACTCGATGGTGGCTAGTGGGCTTAATGAGTTTGTTAATGACCGTAGCCATTCCGGCCGGACTGTCGAGGCTACCTGGCGTGACAGGTTCTCTGGCCGCGGCTGAAACTGCCCCAGCTTCCCTACAACAGGGGCTGACTCACTACGAGGCCGAACAGTTTCAGGCGGCGCTACAGCAGTGGCAACAGGCCAATCTGGAGTTTGAGCGCCAGGGCAATCGCCAGCAACAGGCTTTGACCTTAAGCTATTTGTCTCTGGCCTATCAACAACTCGGAGAGCTGGAGCAGGCCGACCATCGCTTGCAAGAAAGCATACAGCTGCTCAAACCTGGCGCTGCCCAGGCTGATTCTCTAGAGCAGGCGGCGACTTACGCAAAAGTTTTAAATGCTCAAGGCAAGCTGCACTGGCTCCAGGGAGAGTTAGAGACGGCTCTATCCGTGTGGCAAACTTCAGAACAGGCTTACGGCCAAGCTGAAGATATGGCTGGGGTGGCGATCACCCAGATGAACCAGGCTCGGGTGCTGCAATATTTAGGACTCAACAGTCAGGCCCAAACTGTCTTAGAGCAGGCTTATCAACACTTGCAACAACAACCTAATGTAGAGCTAAAAGTTGTCGGATTGCGTCATCTCAGCGGGGTACTGCGACAACTCGGCGAGTTAGAAACCGCTAAAACTCTCTTGCAAGACGGCTTATCATTGACCACTCAACCCAACAGCACCAGTCTGCTACTGCTGGAGTTGGGCAATACTAAATGGGCCATGGCTAACCAATTGCTCGCGATCGGGCGACAGCCAGAAGCTCAGCAGCATTTTCAAATGGCTCAAGCAGATTATCAGCAAGCTATTGATATCAATGAGGTGTTGTCGGCCCGGTTAAATTTGCTCCGGCTGTTGATCGATAGGGGCCAATGGACAGCCGCGATCCAGACGTTGCCCGCGGTGCAGCAGGCCGTTGCCCTGTTGGCTCCCAGCCGCAGCGCCGTCTATGCCCATATTCATCTGGCCGAGAGTTTGCTTAAGCTAATAAACGCCCAGGATGAGGTTTCTGCCCACCCTGTCAGCCCCGCTGTGCAACCCCTAGCGGTGGCAGAACGCTTGTCACTCGCCTTTAAACAGGCCCAAACCCTAGAGGATCGCCGGGCAGAGTCCTATGCGTTGGGGCAGCTGGGGCATGTGTACGAGCACACCCATCAGTGGTCAGAGGCCCAGGCGCTCACCCAACAAGCCTTACTCAAGCTAGAAGGAATTCAAGCCCCCGAACTTCAGTATCGTTGGGAGTGGCAACTGGGGCGACTAAAACAAAACCAACAAGATCAACCCGGTGCGATTCGAGCCTATGAGGCGGCGGTGAATAGTCTGCAACAGGTGCGCGATGACCTCCTGAATGTGGATACTGAGGTTCAATTTTCATTTCGAGATGATGTTGAGCCGGTCTACCGACAATATATTGGGCTGCTGCTGTCTAAACCGGAGGCGGATCGCTCCCAGGAGTCACTGCAACGAGCAATTCAAACAGTCGATCAGCTCCAGCTTGCAGAGATCGAAAATTATTTAGGCTGCACCCTGGGTCAAGTAACCTTGGTCGATCAGGTGCAGGATTCTGGAACGGCAATTCTGTATCCGATTGTTTTGAGCGATCGCGTGGCCATGATTGCGCAACTCCCAGGAACCTCTGCGGCGCTCATTTATCGCGAGACACTGGTTCCGCAGGCAACTGTTGACGCTACCATAACGACTTTGCAAAACAGCTTGACAACCCCTGGCCGCACTCCAGAGGTTTTGGCAAATGCCCAAAAGGTTTATGACTGGGTGCTGCGACCCTTAGAGGCAGATTTGCAGCAGGCATCTGTACAGACATTGGTATTTGTACTTGATGGAGCGCTACGAAATATACCAATGTCAGTGCTACACGACGGCGAACAGTATTTGATCGAAAAGGGTTATGCAACTGCGATCGCGCCCCGTTTAGAAATATTTTCCCCCGATATGAACCGCGCCTCATTAAGCGTAAAAGTCGGTGGAGTCGGCATTCCCCAAACCATCAATGAGACTCAATTTCCACCGATTGCCAAGCTGGAAGAAGAGCTAAAAGGCATTGCCCAGCATGTCACAGTGAGTGAGCCGCTGATTAATGATTCATTTACCGCTGAAAACATTCGTCAGCAGTTGCAAACGGGTGAGTTTAACGCTATTCATTGGAAAACCCACGGCATCTTTAGCTCTGACCCTCAGGAAACCTATGTCGTTGCCTACAACGAACAAATCGAGTCGCAAGCGTTCAACGACTTAATCTTGGTGGGTAGCCAGAATGGAGCAACTCCGTTACAGCTTGTTGTTCTGAGCGCCTGTGAAACCGCCCAAGGAGACAATCGTGCCGTCTTAGGGCTCGCCGGGCTTGCAGCCAGAACCGGAACACGCAGCGTTTTATCGACTTTATGGATAGCGCAAGATACCCCAAACACCGAATTCATGATTCGCTTTTATGACAGACTGTCACAGCCTGGAATGCCTATTGCAGAAAGCGTGCGTCAGGCTCAATTGGCCCTTATCCATGAGTTCGGATACACAACTCCACATATCTGGTCAAACTATACTTTGGTGGGCAATTGGTTTTGAACTACACACCGATCGCTGTTATCTGTATAGCCCGAGCACGTCATAAAGAGAAAATTCAGCACTAGCTCAACACGCTGCTGCTACCCATAAAACGGAGAGGGGGGGATTCGAACCCCCGATGAACCGAAGCCCATAATAGATTTCGAATCTACCGCATTCAACCACTCTGCCACCTCTCCAGGTGCTTATTCAGTTAAATCGCCCGAGGGCCTGTTTATTCTACACCGAGGTGCACATTCTAGACCTAGGCTGCTCGATTTCGACGAGCGAGCCAAATGGTTACGGTGCCGTATAGACCATAGGTTACTACTACGAACCAAACTGAAATATTTCCGACCACTATTTGATTACCTGGCAGCCGATTAAACAGATTGACCAAACTAATTAAAAGCTGCACCGGAACTGCCAGTAGCCATGCGATCGCACCCCCTGCCAGTGGCCAAAGCAAACTAACCACGGCGCTAATAAACCCACCTAGGCTAACCAATGTAACCAAAGGTGTAGCCAAGATA
The DNA here is from genome assembly GCA_050043105.1 of Leptolyngbyaceae cyanobacterium. Lineage (GTDB taxonomy): Bacteria > Cyanobacteriota > Cyanobacteriia > Phormidesmidales > Phormidesmidaceae > Leptothoe. The sequence continues at coordinate 42,357 of JBHJIV010000040.1, forward strand.
TTGAGCAAAATGCTGTAGGACGGAACAGTACCAAAGTAAAAAAGCTGAAGCGGCAATGTCCAAATGCAAGCAGCAATAGGGACAGATATAAGAGTTGAGATCGCACCTGGCAGCCAATCTAGCCATTTTGCTATGGCGGTTGTCATCAACATTAACCCTAATGTGGCCATCACACTCAGCTGAAAGCCAATATCCCAACCCCAGCGTGGGTTCCAAATCAGTAATAAAAATACTGTGAGCAGCAAGCAACCCAAGGGTTTGACCTTCCGATCTAGAGCTAGACCGAGCATGGTCCCCAAGCCCATGAATGCTGCCCGCATTACGCTAGGCTGTAATCCTGTTAAACAGGCGTATACAAATAGTGCAATACTCCCACCAATGGCTTGGGTACGTGCCGGTTGCCAGTTTAGTAGCGTGAGTACCACACCCAGCACTAGCGCCACATGAAAACCAGACGCTGCCAGGGTATGGGCTAATCCCGCCTCAATAAAAGCATCACGTAGGTTGTAAGGTAAATCTACAGCCCTACGCCCCAAAATCATGGCGCTGATGAGTTTTCCCTTGTCCCCCAGCCAAAGCTCCTGAGCCTTGACGATACGCTGTCGCACCTGCCACAACCCTACTGACGAATGCTCTTCTATTGATAAGTCATCTATATAGTTGGCGCTGAATCCAGCAAAACTACCTTGCTTCGCCAGATAAGCTTTGAAGTCAAAGTCGTCCTGGTTACTAGCACTGTTTGGTTCGTAGAGCCGACCGGTTGCTTTGATACGTTGACCTGGATACAGCTCTTGGGTGTTATTCAACGGTGCTGTTACATATAGCTTGCCGCTGACGGGCTGACGACTTATAAAGTCGGCGTCGCTACTTCGGTCTTGAATACCGTGTGTCCTAAGCCAAAACTTTCCTTTGCCACTGCGGTTAACCTGAGGAAGCGCAATGACGTCTCCGTAAACGCTATACCTGCCAGATGTATAACTACTGACATCGTTGATAGCGGGTTGGGGGATACGCCATAGACAATAAGCGGCTCCTACTAGGCTAATGATTGCGGCCACCAACCATTGACGACGGGTAAGACCTAGTCGCCAATAGCGAGGTATCCAAACACTCAGCATCAGACCAAGAATAAAGAGGCCATAGCTGGCAATAGGCTGATTAGACGGACCCAGGGAAATTCCTGTAGACAGAAGTCCCAAAATGTAGCTTAGACAAATAACAATCGATCCCCAAGATGTCATTATTTACGGAAAGTGATGCATACAAAAAGCGTTGCCCCTAGATTGGAGCAACGCCTCTTGTTATCTTTCCCGAGTTGATCTAAACAAGAGATGCTGTCGCTTAAATTGAAAGCCCCAACTTTAAACCTAGAGCAGCGTGTACCACCATCAAGGCTACAGCTGCTGTCCCAATGTAAGCATGGGCACTTCTCAAAGAGTCTTGACCACCCCCAAACTTACTCATGGAGATGGCTCCATTTAGACCCAATAGCCCTAGAACAGCTGATCCTGTCCAGAAGTGAGGGCTCTCTAAAATAGGCTGGCCTTGCATAACCAGTGATAGAAGACCTCCGGTGTAGCCCATAGCAATAAATGTAGTCATCCACAGTGCTACTTTCTTATGAAATTTACGTACGGGCATGGAACCCATAGTGGCATCGGGAGCCCCCGTGCGAATTTTCCAACCAGCAATGGCGGCGCTACTGCCCATAGCAAAAATAACAATACCCATCATGGCTGGATGACCCCAGTGGGTAATTGGTTCAGGTAAGCCAAACTGGGCAAACCAGTTGGCAATCGGTTCTAAATACGCTCTTAAACTAGACGTCATGATCGAATATCCCTAACGCGTTTGTTATCTGCCTTTATTTTAGGCAGGTACGGCCTTTTCTTTATGACTTGAATCCTCAAAATTTTCACTATTGCCATCATGTAATAGTGGAAATCCAAGTTTTTCTCGTTGTTCGTAATATAGCTGAGCAACTTTACGGGCAAGTGAACGTACCTGACGAATGTAGCGAGTGCGCTCAGTCACAGAAATAACACCACGAGCGTCCAATAAGTTAAACGTATGGGAGCACTTCAGTACAAAGTCGTAGGCAGGCAGTACTAAGTCACGCTCCATTAGCTGCTCAGCTTCTTGCTGATATAGGTTGAATAGGTTGAATAGCAGTTCCGGATTAGAGGCTTCAAAGTTATAAGTGGAGCATTCAATCTCACCCTGCATGTGTACATCGCCATAGGTAACGCTATCGCTCCATTGAATTTTTGCGATCTCATCTACCTCCTGTAGATACATGGTCAATCGCTCTAAACCGTAAGTAATCTCAATGGATACTGGCTTACAATCCAATCCGCCACATTGTTGGAAATACGTGAATTGGGTAACTTCCATGCCATCCAACCAAACCTCCCAGCCAACACCCCAAGCGCCGACAGCAGCATCTTCCCAGTTGTCTTCTACAAATCGAATATCGTGATCCTCTGGTTTAATGCCCAAAGTCCGTAGAGACTGCAAATACAGCTCCTGAATATTGCTAGGAGAGGGTTTAATCAGAACTTGATACTGATAATAGTGCTGATAGCGGTTCGGATTTTCTCCGTATCGACCATCTGCCGGTCGACGACAGGGTTCAACATAAGCTACCGACCAAGGTTCTGGTCCAATAGCTCTTAAAAATGTGTGGGGACTTTTGGTCCCTGCACCCTTTTCAGTGTCATAGGGTTGAACAATCAAACATCCCTGCGCTGACCAAAACTCATGCAGCGTCGCAATGACAGACTGAAAATTCACTGCAGTTTCCTCGTCTTAATACACAACCGTCACATTCTCCTCTGAAGTGAGGAAAAAACCTAGTGTCTAAAGCAGAATTGTTCGTTAGTTAAAGCAACTCGTGGGTTTCACGTATATTCCACAAGAAATAAAGCAATTTCTTGAAACGCTATCCCTTTCGGAAATACTAACCGGGCAAGGCCCTCAGCGATTCAGCTGAAGGAACGGTGGCAATTTGTATAAAAGAAAACTAAAAAAATGTAGCGTTATTCGGATAAAAAACGCGCCTGGTATGCAAAACCCTTATAGGCGGGACATTTGAGCCCTCTTAAAAAAATCCACCAAGGGAGTTGACTTGGTAGTTGAGTGTCGCTATATTAGTAAAGCGCTTGAGACGAGAGCGGGTTACACCGTTTTCGAAACGAGGCAGAACCTAGACAGATGAATAGTTTGAGATTCTAGACGAGATCCTGTTAATTCTTATTAGTTTGAAATTGGTTAGACTC
>JBHJIV010000041.1:0-42398 GCA_050043105.1 Leptolyngbyaceae cyanobacterium
ATGTCGTGCAGCTCAGTAGCAGCACCGCCCAAGAGGGCTTAACGAGCGGCCGGATCTTGCCTTACCTTCATGAGCACAGAATAGGGCACCCCCCCCAGAGTGATAGTTTCTGTCGTGAACAGAATAACCCAGGTACCCACAGTCATGATCGTGGCGACAGCTCCCACAATTAAGGCTTTACCCAGGGTTTTATTAGACTTTTGACGAGCCTGGACAGACTGCAGTGAATACATGGTGTGAAAACAGCGAATGAATTGTCCCCAACTTAGCGATTCGTTCAAAAAAGCACTAAGTACCCGTCGGTAGAATTTATAAAACCTTGATAAAGGTCAGCCACTGTAGACCTAGAATTACAGACTCTACCAAATCGGGGACTTCGTGCTACTTCGCATGGCTACTAGTTAAAGCGAATCCTACGGAATCAGTTCATTGGCCTCATTGCATATTCCCAAAAAGATCAGGCTAAATGCAGTCAGATATTGCAGCAGCCGAACCCACGCAGCTCTAACAGGTTATGGCTCTCTCACCTGGCGCAATTACCTGGAGTTTTAAATCATGATGCATGCCCAACTGGTTTCGATTCCCACTCTAGAAACTGACGATCGTGAATCCATGTATCGTCTGTTGGAACACCACTTTAGTGGTATCACCCCGACCACGTTTACCAGTGATCTGGCTGGCAAAAACTGGGTTTTGTTAATTAAAAATAAAACAGGTCAATTAAAAGGATTTTCCACCCTGCAACTCTATGATGTCACCGTAAAGGGTGAGGTCTTTAGTGTTGTTTACTCTGGCGATACCATTGTTGACCCCACCGCATGGAGTAGTGCCACACTACCCCGCGCCTGGATTCAGGCCATCAATCAGCTACGTCATCCCGACAAACGTCTTTTTTGGTTACTCATATCTTCAGGGTTTCGCACCTATCGACTTCTACCCACCTTTTGGCAGACGTTTTATCCTCGCTATGATCAGCCCACTCCAGAATCCATGCAACAGCTTATGGATTATCTGGCCCAACAACAATTTGGCAGTGCCTATGACCAAAAGACAGGGATTGTTCGATTTGCTCAGCCTCAAAAACTTTCTCCCATCCTGGGTACTGTTCCTCTAGAGCGGCAGTCGGACCCCCATATTCACTTTTTTGAGCAGGTAAATCCGGCCCACGCTCAGGGAGATGAGCTGGTATGTCTGACGGAAATTTGTCCTGATAACCTTACAGCAGCAGGTCGACGCATGTGGTTTAGCCGCAGTTTAGCAGCATGAGTTATCAATCTTTGGCCCAGTCAATAACTTCCACACATGGTGCAACGCAGCATGAGAAAAATCCAGTTTTTAATCGCCCTGACCGATTTATCGAAGGATGGTACTGGGCGATGCCCAGCGGTAGTTTAAGGTCTAGGCAAACTAAATCACTCACATTAATGGGTAAAGAGCTGGTGCTTTACCGAACTGACTCACAACAGGTTGTTGCCCTGGATGGATATTGTCCTCACATGGGAGCGGCGCTTGGCCAGGGTAACGTGATAGGCAACACCATTCGCTGCCCGCTGCACCACTGGCAGTTTGATCAAACGGGTCAATGCACCAAAATTCCGGCCTGTGGTGAACATCATGATCTACGGGCCAAGACCCAAGTAAAAACCTGGCCGACAGCTGAACACTACGGCATGATTTGGGTCTGGACAGGTGACACACCGCGCTATCCTCCCCCCTATGTCCCGGAATTAAACGAGATGGATTGCGATGTGGCGTTAAGCTATCGCTTTGAGCGTAACTGTCATCCAAATGTGTTGATGATTAACGCCATTGATGCCCATCATTTTAACTCAGTCCACAATCTCCCGCTTGAGGTGCGGTTTAAGGCATCTTCTCTCAATGGGAACGCCCTTTGTTTAGACAATACGACCCGTGGTGGGGAAGCCTCTGGGTTTGTCAGAGTGATCCGTCCTCTGTACAAAAACGAAGTGACCTATAAGATGTGCTACTGGTACGGCAGCACTGGCACCGTCACCCTAGGTCCAGACTTTTTTCACTTTCATATTATGTTTGCACTGCGGCCTATGGCTGGGGGAAAGACTGAAGGGTGGACCATCTTAGTCACACCCAAGCGGTTTGCTGGACGGTTCATTAATCCGGTTGTCTTATGGGTTACCCGGCAGGTGGCGGCTTATTTTGCAACAGGTGACATTCAAGTGTTTCAGGGGATTCGATTTGACTTTAAGACGCCCCTTAAAGCAGACCAGTCGATTGTCCGGTTTGCTCACCATGTAAATCGCCAAACGGCCTTGAACTGGGGAGATTGGAGTAGCGTGATATGAAAACAGCTCAATCAATTAATTTATCTGGATTTGGATTACCAGAACTACCGGCAGATAACAAATTAAATCGTGTCTTAACAGCTGCGTTGAGACAGCAGACTGATCTCCATTCGTCCGTTGCAGATAGTGCCTTTTTCTACTGGCAGGCAGATTATTTTGATTTAGAGCAGGTGTCGATCTTTCAAGATGCGAGCACAGCAGAACAGCAACAGATTCTACAGATCTTAAATCAGTCTTTGTTGCAAGAGTCTGTATATATTGAGCAGGCGGGGGTGGGCTATATGGCAAAGATGGTGCTGATGGCCGACAGTAACCAAGAGCGAATGCTCTATGGTTTATTCGCAGCAGATGAAACCACACATCTAGCCCAGCTGAGACCTTATGTGTCATCGCATACTTTATTAAACGAGCCTGACGATCCGTTTTTACAGTTGCTATCTGACATCGTAGAGAGTTCGGACAAAGCTGTTCTTTTATTTGTTTTACAGGTGGTATTAGAGGGCTGGGGACTGACCCACTATCGCAGTTTGGCTAGGGGCTGCACCCATGGGTCGTTAAGGGATTTATTGCAAAGTTTTTTGCAGGCAGAGTCGCGGCACCATGGGGCTGGCGTCACCTTATTTAACCAAACCCAGCTGTCGACCGATAGCAAAAAGACAATTTTAGAGTGCCTTGCCATGTTTTTACAGATGGTACGGATTGGTCCCCAGCGGGTGGTGAGTGCGATCGCAGCTACCAAAGGTCATCTCTCTCGCCCTCAGCGCATTCAAATCTTGCAACAGTTAGACACGGTTGGCCATGCCCATCAAAGGCTGCAGCTACTCAAATCACTCATGGCCAGCACCGGCAATACCATTGTTAGCCAGCTAGAGGAGAACGATTTATTTACCCCCCTAAGTGCAGAGGAGGCCGCTAGTTATGGATAAAAATCATCAGGTAGCGCAAGTGGTTGAAAAAGAGACATTGCCAGAGAGTGTGGTCTCTAAAGCTCAACCCATCAATCAGCCTTTACAGCGCAGGCTAGAGATTAACTATCGACGCAATCAAAAGCAGGACCAGACTGAGCTGTTAGATCAAGCAGGGCAGGCGTTTAACTATCACGACTGCAGCGATAGCTATTGGAATCCTGAAGCGTTCTCACTGCTGTATGGCACACCTCTATGGCACCAAGCCAGCGAGCACCAGCGTCTGGTTTTGAACCAACTTTACTGGGTGGCTTACTATTCGCAAATTATCTCCGCTGAGATTGCGACGATCTTTTTTAATCAAACCAGTGCCGCTGGTTTGTATGCCCACGATGGCTTTCGCACCATTTGCGACATGTTAGATCTCGAGTCTTCTCAGGAGCGTGCCCACATCAGCGCGTTTCGCCGTGTGGCTGAGCAAACGGAGCAGGCACTGTTGGGTAAGCGGCTGTTTAGCTACCCGATGCGGGGTCCGTTTAGCGAGACCATGATTTTTGCTGACACCAATCAGCTGAAACGATGGTGGAAGCAGCTACAGCTGCAGGCATTTGGGTTAATTTCAGCCTGTAACAGCTTTCTCGCCTGTCAGTATTTTACGGTGAGGGGATTGCGCACCCTCAACGGCAAGCTGGTGCAGCATCAGCTCAGTCGCTTCTGTCAAAGCGATCAGGAGAATGCGCCGATTCCGTCAAAAATCTCGTTCTATCATTTTATGGATGAGAGTTTTCATTTTAATAGCTCCACGCTGCTCTCCCATGATGTGATTCGCTGTTTGCCCAAACCCACACGGTTTGAAGCTTTAGTGGCAAATTTGGGCATTCGCGGCTGTCAGCAAGATCATCAGCGATTTTCGGTCGCAGTGAACGGCATTTTTTGGCACGACCCGGCCCTGTATCCCCAGGTGTATGAGCTGTTGCGATCGCACATTTTCTCAATGGATGACGCAGATGCCAAAGCCATGATGCAGGCATGCTTTACCCAAGAGTCAGAAGGGCTGCATCGTAGCTATCGCACCCATCAAGAAGCCATGATGTCATACCAGGTCTATCTAGAGCCATTGGACTATGTGTGGTCAAGCAATCGCACCATGGCCATTATGCACAAGGCATCGATTGATAAGTATCTGCGCACACAGCAACAAGCACTATCCGGATTTTTTCAGGACATGATTTTAGCTGAGTTCGGCAACAACGAGGCGTCTAATGGGAATACACACCAATGACAGCTATATTTAACAACTGGGATATTGTTGCAAAGGGATGGTATTTGGTTACAGCATCTAAAGACATCCCCAAAGAAAGCGTTAAATCGTTTGACATCTGTGGTCAGCGCATTGTCATTTTTCGGGGTCAGGATGGCAAAGTTCGAGCCCTAGATGCCTACTGCCCCCACATGGGGACAGACCTGGGTATTGGCAGTGTTGATGGCGACCAGGTGCGCTGCTTTTTTCACCATTGGGCCTTTGATGGCGAAGGTGACTGTCAGGATATCCCCTGTCAGGACCATATCCCTGCCGGTGCGGCCCTTCAAGCCTACGCGACAGAAGAAAAGTATGGCTTTATTTGGGTCTACCCCAATACTGTTGCCCCCACAGCAGTTGCGGAGTTTGATGAACTGAAGGGACATGAGCTAGCGGTTGTCGCCGACAGCCCCCTCACTCGAAAATGCCATCACCACATTTGCATGATCAACGGGATTGACGTGCAGCATTTACAAACGGTACATCACCTACCGGTAAATCTAGAGCTATCGCTACAGCAAGCGGGTGAACAGATTGACTTTACCCTCAGCGGTGAATTTTTAAATACCAACTGGCGAGAGCGTCTAGGTCGCACTATTTTAGGCCCACGCTACGCTTACTCCATGCGCTATGCCCACGGATGTTTGGGGCTGCTCACCATGATGAAAGAAGTGCGCTGGATACCGCAGCTCTATATGCTCTATGCCTATCGACCCGCATGCTCAGACGGGGCAAAAGAGACATTCATCCAGCCAATTTATGTCACCAAAAAGCGTCCAGGTTTGCTGGGTTGGGTCATGACTCATCTGCTGCTGTGGCTAACGCGGCTGAGCTACTATGCGCTACGGGGTGAAGATGGCATGATTTACGACAATATTCGCTTTAGTACAGAGCGTTTACTGCCAGTGGATGCCCCCATTGCCCGCTATGTGAAATATGTGAATGGGTTAGTGCCGTCAAGCTGGTCGCGAAGACCTCTGCCCAAGACCAGCTCCACAGATAGAGACGATTGGCCAGTGCCCTCTCTCTTATCTAAAGAACAAAAACTCGTTTCTTCTCCTACCCAGAACAAAAACGCTGAACTGCCACCTGAATATAGCTGAGGAACCATGGATTGCCAGCTCACTTTTCCCAACACCGATTACGCTTCTGTGATTCTGAATTCACATACGCCCCTCGCTGACGAACTCACTGTTAAAAACTCTCCTATCTTGTTTGGCTGTCGTACCGGTATCTGTGGCACCTGTCTGGTCACTGTTGTTGGGGAGGTGCCCCCACCGGATGTTGATGAACAAGAGCTATTGGAGGTGCTCGCCCCAGACTGCCCCAATGCACGTCTTGCCTGTCAGCTTGATGTCACCCACGACCTAGAAATTCGTCCCTATGGAAGCTCCGATAACGATTCCAATTCAGTTTGAAGACTTTTGGTATGTTGTTGCCCTGAGTGAACAACTTAAGCCCGATACTGCTCTACAGCGAACGGTGTTAGATGAATGGCTGGTGATTTTTCGGGGTGCCAACGGACAGCCAGTAGCCTTGAGAGATCGCTGTCTCCACCGCAATACCCGACTCTCAGGAGGAACTGTTCACCAGGGGCAGCTGCAATGTCCGTATCACGGTTGGCAGTATGATCAAACTGGCTATGTGGTTAATGTACCTGCAGAGGGCAGCGAGTTTCGGCCCAGCAAAAAGCGCTGTGCAAAAGCCTACGACACCTTTGAACAGGATGGCTATATCTACGTTTGTCTACGGGGTGGCTTAAACACTCAGCCATTTTCAATGCCCCACTATCAAGAATCGGGTTGGGAGACCGTGCGAGTGATTAATCGCTTTGCCAACAGCGTCACCAACTGCGCCGAGAATTTTATCGATATTCCCCATACCGTTTCAGTGCATCCTGGCATCTTTCGCACCGCCCGGCAACAGCCGCTAACAATGACGGTAAAACGTCAGCAGGGGACTGTTACCGCCACCTATCGCAATGAAACCAACAACCTGGGCTGGTCTCGTTGGTTTTTAAACCCCCAGGGAAATGAAATCTACCATCGAGATTCTTTTTATATGCCCAATGTGACCAGTGTGGAGTACACCATGGGCCCCCATCGGCGCTGTTTTATCACTAGCCAGTCAATTCCAGAAACAGAGAACTCCACGCTGGTATATACCGATGTCACCTTTAACTACGGTATTTGGAACCGACTGGCAAAACCGTTTGTGCGATGGACAGCCCAGCGAATTATTGGCCAGGACGTGGCGGCGTTGGCAGTACAGGGGGATGCGATCGCAAAATATGGCAGCCAATTTCACCATACGCCCGCTGACACTATCCACGTTTTTGTTGAATCGATTCGAGATGCGATCGCAGCAGGCAAAGACCCACGCACCCTGCCTGATAAGTCCGCTGACATCACCTTTTGGGTATAGCCATGGTTGTCTTTAGTGCATTTGTTCTTTTAATTAGCCTGACCGTCTGGAAAAATGGCTCAGAGCTGCGACAAAAACCGTTACACGACTGGATGTTAGATAGCGCTGGATTGTGGATACAGGGTCTCCTAATTCCGTTACTCCAGCTAACCTTGTTACAGACGTTGTATCAGCAACTATTTCCTGCATGGCACCACAGGCTGACCATTCATCCTGTGCTGGCCTTTGCCCTGAGCTTTGGGGCCGTCGACTATCTCTACTATTGGAATCATCGGTTTCTCCACAGTCGCTGGGGATGGTTTGCCCATCAGGTGCACCATACCGTCAGCACTATGGATGTACTAGGCACATCGCGGAATACCCTATGGAGTAGTTTTTTGATTGTGTATTTGTGGGTTCACGGTCTGTTTATTTATCTGCTAGACGACCCCACAGCCTACATTGTGGGCATCAGTTTGACTGCGGCCCTTGACCTGTGGCGACACAGCCGATTTAGTCCACAGTCCCAAAGCTGGGTACATCGCCATCTGTCAGGGTGGTTAATCTTGCCGCAGGATCACAGCTGGCATCACCACAGCAGCGCCTGTAACTATGGCGCAAACCTCAAGCTGTGGGACCGGCTGCACGGCAGCCTATACCAGTCAGACCAGTGGCCGACAGCCCTAGGGCAGGCCAGCAATCTAACCCTGTGGAGAAAACTGATATATCCCAAAGAAATCTAAAATCCCCAGTGCTTTTTCAAGCAGGTCGATCCACAGCCGATACACTAGACTGTTGCTATAAAATTTCTCTCACATGTCATCGATAGAATCCAACGAGCGTCTGATGTTTTGGATCATCTGCGCGATTCCATTTGCGGCTTTACTGTATTGCGGTCTGGTTTTTACCGTCGTTTTGACGGTTCCTGCAGCTAAAACCTACCCTCTCCTATTTGGCGGTATTTTTGCCCTTCTCCCTCTCGTCACGGGGGCTGCCATCTGGATAGGTCCCCGTCGCAGTGCTAATCATGACTCTGTTAAGTAAACTTTTATCTTTTTTTCCAGCTCTCACATTGGGCTTAGCCACACTCTGCCTACTCTACGGCGTTTGGGTCCACAGTCTTTGGGGCTTAATCGTCTGTCTGTTTTTTCTGTATGGTTTTCCTGTGCTGGTCTATCGGCTGCACAGCTACGCTTACCCGCTTCAAAACGGCATTAGCTATCTTCGGGGAAATGAGTATTCTCCTTGGTGGGGCAGTCACCAGCTGCAGGTCATCTATATTGCGTTTCCTGTGCTAGAAACCGTGTTGAGGCTGGTGCCTGGGGTTTTCTCTGTCTGGCTGCGGCTATGGGGAGCCCAGATAGGCAAACGGGTGTACTGGACACCCGTGTTAGAAATTGCCGATCGGGGTTTGTTAACCATTGGTAATGGCGTCGTATTTGGCCACCGTGTGGGGATGTACAGCCACATTGTGAAACCGCGACGAGAGAATCTGATGCTGTACCTCAAACCCATCACTATTGGGGACAACAGCTTTATCGGTGCTGGCTCATCCATTGGCCCAGGAGCAACCATTAAGGCAAATAGTTATCTAGAAGCCGGTAGCGAGATTTACCCTAATGTCACCATTGACAGCGCCCAGAAAACAAACCAGGAGGCTAGCTATGCGCTGGCTGATTAAAGGGTTTGGAGCCCTGCTAGCACCCACAGCCCACCAGTTTTACCAAGCTCTGTCACAGCCACAAACAACACAGCGAAGCCTACAAACAGAACTCTTCCAACAGTTTGTACGCAGCGGCTACGGGCAGTCTCTAAACATCACCTCCATCGATGACTGGCATCAGATTCCCATTGTCACCTATGAAGATATCAGCCCCTGGCTCGACCCAGAACAATCTGTAGACACCATTCTCTTTTACGAAAAGACATCTGGCAGCAGTGGTCCGGCGAAACGTATCCCCTATACCCGTGCTCTACGAAAATCGTTTAACACCTTGTTCTGCATCTGGGCCCATGATCTAATTACGCATGGTCCTAAATTTGAGACGGGGAAAGTGTATATGTGTATTTCCCCAAAGCTGATCTCACCTGACGAAACAGCGGAGGGATTAGAAGACGATTCTGACTATTTAGACCCCTGGCTGCGCTGGTTACTAAAACCCTTTTTGGTCTCTCCACCGGATGCCCATAAACCACAGCCACCTGACATATTTCAGACCAACCTGTGTAAGACTTTGCTGCTAGAGGAAAATTTAGAAACGATTTCTATTTGGAGTCCTAGCTTTCTTAGCGTACAGCTGGACTATATTCAAACCCATCGACAGCAGCTGCGATCTCAACTTATCCATCAGCTATCGCCTGCCCGCGCTCAGCTACTTACCCACAAAACCATTAACTGGGAAGCACTGTGGCCTAAACTCAAGCTCATTTCCTGTTGGGACAGTGCCATGGCAGCCGACCAGGTCAGTAGCCTTAAAACGCATTTTCCCAACACCCTCATACAGGGCAAAGGGTTACTGGCCACAGAAGCACCCATGACCGTTCCCCTAGTTGAGGCTAACGGCTGTGTGCCCCTACTCAATGAAGTGTTTTTTGAATTCGAAGATGACGCAGGGCAGATTTATCTGCTTCATGAGCTAGCGCTAGGGCAAACCTATAGCGTCATTATTTCTCAAAAGGGCGGACTCTATCGCTATCGAATGCGCGATCGCATCGAGGTTACCCACTATTACCGGGCCACCCCCTGTCTCCGCTTTCTAGGGCGGAGCAATGCCACCAGCGATATGGTGGGCGAAAAATTAACGTTTGCCTTTGTCAGCCAGGCGCTCAAACAGTTAGGCTTAACCACCACCGCCTTCCAATGTCTGGTCCCCAGTCAACGTCCCTATCCTCACTACGCCTTCCTCACTGACTCCCCAGCTGACATAACCACAGCACTAGAACAGCATCTCTGCCAGAGCTTTCACTATCGGCAGGCCCGCCTTTTAGGGCAGCTACAGCCAGTACAGGTTCATTACTCGTCAGATATGCAGCAGCAACTGATGCAGTACCACTATCAGCAGGGCAAACGACTTGGTGATGTGAAATATCCTTGTCTATTGACCACCCCGATGGATACTTTTCTCACGGCTAAGGCTGAAGACATCTCGCCAAGCGCCGTCAGCATCATACAAAACTAAATGAATCCGAAAATTTACTTAACAAGTCTAGCTTTCAGGTAGGTTATTACTGCATTCAACATTTGAGCGGCGCAAACTGGTGAGGCATGATTAGATACCTTGGCCCAGTAATCGGCATCCTTACGGGACTTTGGTGGGCTCCCGCAGTTGCCCAACCCACAGCCGAGTTTTTAACCGGGCAAACTACTCCACCCGCATCGACGGTACGGGTGGGCACCAAAGAGCTGCCGCCGTTTGTCACGGTTCAGCCAGCAGCAGCACCCTATGGCTACAGTGCTGATTTGTGGAATGCGATCGCAGATGACTTATCGCTACAAACCGAGTGGGTGGCCTATGAGTCTGTGAGTGAAATGCTAGATGGGCTGCGGCAAGGAGACGTCGATGTCGCCATTGCCGGTATTTCCATTACGGCTCAGCGCGAATCTGAAGGACTGGACTTTTCCTATCCCTTTTATCAATCAGGGCTGCATTTGATGGTGACAAAACCTGACACCAATGTCGCCACGTTAGCCGGGAGCATGTTGCGGTGGACTAATCTGCGGCCTATTTTTCTCATCTTTGCCAGTAGCACAGTGGTGGGCGGGCTGATATGGCTGGTTGAGCGAAAGCATAATGACGGCTTTTCTGGCAACATCATTGAAGGCATCAGTCAGGGCATTTGGTTTGCCATTGTTACCTTGGGCACGTTTGGCTATGGCGATGTCACCCCAACAAAATTTACAGGCCGTCTGATCGCCACCCTATGGATGGGGTTAAGCTTTTTTATTGTGGCTGACTTTATTGCATCGCTGACGGTGCAGCAGCTCAGCGAAAGCGAACTAGATTTAGCCGCCCTCAGTGGCGAACCGGTTGGTGCCATAGCCGGCACGACAGGAGAAACGTTTCTACAAAGTCAACCCATCAAATTAGAGACTTATCCTACGTTTGCTGCTGCAGTAGATGCGTTAGAAACTGGCGATATCAAGGGGTTAGTTCAAGACGCCCCGGCCTTGCATCATTTTGTCAACTTAAATTCAAATTCATTTGAACTTGCAGGCGCGTTACTAACCAATGAAGGCTATGGCATTGCAGTGCAAGAAACGGATGCAGAGCTGCTAGAAGGATTTGATCGACTCATTTTGGACTATCAGCAGCAGGGGTTTTTGCAGGATTTGCACCGTAAATGGTTTAGCGAAGTCGAGCCCATTGATGGGTAACTGTAGCTTTTCTATAGGCGGATATTTCAAAAACCATTGAGAAATGCAAAGGTTTGTCGCCCTCACAATTGATATATGCATATTTTCACGGATTTCACCCTATTACGTCTTAGGGACATTACATCTACAGCTAATTCTTCAGTAGTTATTGGACTTTACGGGTTCAGTAATCGATTGTGCTAATCGTAAGAGGATCATGACAATTCAAATGCCCTGGCTCAAGTACTCCAACCATCCTGTACCTTTATCTGAGATTATTCCAACCAAAAGTAGCTTAGAAAACAGTTTTTTAGATAGTTGGATTGATGGGATTTTGATTCTGACGGAAACAGGTAAATGTATTCACAGCAACAATCTTGGCAAAAGTCTTTGCGATCGCATTGCCCAAGACTATCCGTCTACAGACCTGATCCCTCAAGAAATCTGGCATACGTGTCAGATTCTCATACACAATCGTCAAGGGCTTCCAAGACATCTCATTATCGCCGAATCGGAACTTAAGCTTAAGCGATCCCATGAGCACATCCGTATTCGTGCTAGGTGGCTTAACAACACGACCGATCCCCACATTTTGGTCATCCTTGAGAACCAAACACAGTCGAGACAGACTCTGGCAATTACTGAGACTATTAAGTACAAGCTGAGCCCTAGAGAAGCCGACGTATGGAGTTTGCACCGTATTGGCTATACCTATCAAGAAATCGCTGCAGAATTACATATTGCCCTTAACACCGTTAAGAAGCATATGAAAAACACCTATGCTAAACAACAGTTGTTTACGATGATTGATGAGTCTTACACTGATGAATTAGCAGGATGAGGAAGAGCTCCTAAAATAGTCAGGTTTAGACATATTGTCGCTTCGCTAGCCTCGCCGAGCGTCATTATTTCTTAAATCTGCTTAGATAAGAATTCTCTCATGTTTATACTGATTGACTCATGTATAAAAAGTACCCCGAAGGGTACTTTCCTGTAGTGCAACAAGAGATTCATCATGTAATTAAAGAATCGTCATCAAGAGATGTGTTATTGCTGCAAAGTTCCCTGAATTTGAGCTACTGACAAGGGTTATCCCCTCTCTTCATCATTAGAACGTGTCCAGTTTTACTACTCGGAATCCAACAAATGGCAACACTCACACTCAACAACGTTACATATATGGGTGATGGCCCCTTCAATGGCCAAAAACTAGAGTTTCGCTTTGGGGATGAACCTATTGGCACTGCAACCTTCACCAAATCTCATCAAACTGTTACTTTTAGCGGCGCTTCAGAGTCAATCAACGGAACAGATTTTATTAGGGTTTATTATGAGACTGGTGGTCCTTGTCGAGGAATGTTTGTCTCAGCGGCTAGTGCTTCAACTTCTGGACCAGGGGCTTGTGAATGTACAGCTGGCGTATATGGAGGAGGACATCTTATTTTAGCCTACACCGTATCATAGCCCTCCTCTCATCAGACTGATGTAGAGGGAATGCAGTCTACTTAAAACAGTCGTCGGTGTGAAAACACCACCAATGACTGCTTAAAGTACTCTCTAAACCGTTATGTGGGTAAAAAGCCTTGTAACCACATAACGGTTTAGATGTAGATAGATTGATTCAGGCATGCCAGGGCTGACGGGTGGATGTATTCTAATTGGAGGAAAATATTGGAAGGCTAAAGCGCAATCGTGATGGCAAAGCGATATATTTTGAGACTATGGGTTGCGAGCAAACTTTTTGCCTGTGGCTTACTGTCATGCTCAGCTGCATGGGCACAGGTCATCCCCGATGGCACTACGACCACTCCAGACCCTGGTTCCTGCGCAGTAAGCTGCACCATCATAGGGGGCACTACTGACTCCACTGGAACAAATTTATTCCATAGCTTTAGTGAGTTTTCAGTGCCTGATGGGAGTGTAGTCACGTTTGACCATGATCCCACACTTGATAATATTTTAGCTCGGGTAGCGAATGGTCCATTATCTATGATTGAGGGGACCATTCGCACCGATATTACCAGTGACACCAATCTGTTTTTGATGAACCCCCAGGGCATTATTTTTGGCCCCAATGGCAACTTAAACCTAGGTGGTTCATTTGTTGCCACTACGGCCGATGCGATCCAGTTTGGAGATCAAGGCAGCTTTAGTACTAACGATATAACTTCTGATCTAGTTAGACTAACCGTTGATCCCTCTGCATTGTTATTTAGCCAATCTGCACCTCAACCAATCATTAATCAATCTGGTGCTTTCAACTTCACTCCGACTTCTTTTACTGTTGGATTAAGTGTACAGGAGGGTAACAGTTTACTTTTAGTAGGTGGTGATGTAATTATTAAGAGGTCTCCTACTAGTTTCCGTTTGGGGTCTATCACAGCTCCTAGTAGCCGAGTGGAACTAGGCGGTGTTGATGGTGCCGCCACGGTCGGTTTAGACATTGATGGTGGCAACATTAGTCTCAGCTATCCAGATAATGTTCCCTTAGCTGATGTTATCTTAGACGGCGCTAGCTTAAATATCTCCAATGACCTTACTAGCGTTGAGCGTCCTGCTGGCAGCCTTGTTATCAGGGCCAATTCTATAGCGTTTATCAATAAGAGTTCTATTGATAGCACCACATCTGGCCCAGATAATGCTGGGAACATCCTGCTTTATGCAGACGAGTCTATAACTCTTGATGATTCAGTTGTTGGTGTCACTACAAGCGGCTCTGGGAACGGGGGTAGCCTGATTGTTTTAACTGACACTCTCTCCTTAGAGAATGGTGCTACTTTCAGTGTCAGAACAAATAGGGCAGGAAATGCCGGAGAGATTTCTTTAACTGCCAATAATATTTCACTTAGTAACAGCAGTAGGATCATCGCTGAAGCTGATGGAACAGCGACTGTTCCTGCTGGCAGTGCCGGTAAAATTGAAATTCAGACTAGAACGCTTTCACTTCTTAATAACTCTAGGATATCAACGGAAACATTTGATGAAGCTATCGATGCAGAAGCTGCTGGTGTAATCAATATAGATGCACAGGAATTTATTTCTGCTAACGATGGCAGTAGCATTACCAGCACAACTAAAGGCCAACGAAATGCCAGTAATATCATTATTAATACACCGGAGTTAACTGTTCAAAATCTTGCTAGCATTTCAGCTGTCGGTAGCTTGACTAATGCTGGTATCACAACAGAAGGCGATGCGGGAAGTATAGTCATTAATGGTGCTAATCAAGTCACTCTCTCGAACGGTTCCATCACAACAGAAACAAACACCCTAGGTAGAGGCGGCAATATCACCGTAAACACCGACCAACTGACTGCCGACTCAGGAGCCCGCATTACCGCCACTGCTACCGCAACTGCCGACTCCTCCACCCAAGGGGGCAGCGTCACCCTAAACACCAATCAAATCAATATCTCAGGTGAGACAACTGGGATCTTAGCTGAAACCCAAGGCCCTGCCAACGCCGGTCTTATTACTCTTGGTCCTAATGGCAACGGCGAGACTCTGATAGTTAACTTTCAAGAAGGCGCTGATATTTCAGCTGCCACCAGCAGTAGTGGAGCGGGTGGTCAGGTATTAATAGACGCTGAAACAGTCACGCTAAGCGGGGATGGTAGCCTATCTACCCGTTCCACAGAGTCAGGACCAGCAGGAGACATCACTCTTCTAACTAATGGACGACTCAATGTACAGGATGGAGCGACGGTTGAAGTCAGTGCCATTGGTACTGGCGACAGCGGCATGCTTGATGTTGTAGCAGAAACTGTTGTTCTAGATAATGGTCAGCTGCTTGCTTCGGTTGAAGCGGGGGAAGGTGGCAACATTGGGTTAGATTTAGAAGATGCCTTGGTTTTGAGAGGCGACAGTTTAATATCGGCAGAAGCGTTTAATAATGCTGATGGTGGCAATGTTGATATCACCGCACCGTTTATCATTGCGCTCTTTGCAGAAGGGCCTGACGGCAACGACATTCAGGCTAGTGCTATCAATGGCGATGGTGGACGCATTACGATTCAAGCCAACACTCTCTTTAATATTGAAGAAAATAGAGCCGATCGTGGCAACATGACCAATGATATTGACGCCAGCTCAGAAGCAGGCATCGATGGCGAGGTCATCATTCAAACTTTAGAGATTGACCCCAACGAGGGGACCGATCCACTGCCTAGTGGTCTGGCAGAGCCGGAAATTAGCCAGGGATGCCAGGTAGGTGTTAGCAACAATGGCCAGTTTACCAATGCAGGACGAGGCGGGCTACCTGTAAATCCTTATGCACCGCTCAGTAGTGAAGGCATTCAAGAAGATATTTACCCGGCAGGCCAAATAGCGGCTCAGTCGGAGAATAACAGCCAGCTTGCAGACTCAAATGACACGGCTGAGACAATCGCTGAGGCCATCGGCTGGGATAGAAACAACCAGGGTGATGTTGTTTTACTAGCCGCGACTCCATCGTTTTATAGCTCTTGCCAGCACACATTAACTGGAGAGTCTTAAAATGAAGTACTTACTCCATGTAAGCAAACGCTACCGTTATCTGTGTCTCTTCTTATTAACGGTGCTGCTAAGTTTTGTATTCGCCATTAGCTTGCCAATGCTTTGGCAACAGAGGGTAAGTGCAGTTGCTTCAGTAAGCGACCAGAGACAGTCAGAGACAATTGCTCAATCAGCCGAGTCACTCTTGCAAGAGGGCATACGCCTCTACCAGGCAGAGCGATTTGCAGAGGCGATCAATAGCTGGAATCAAGCACTTTCTAGATACGAAGCAACACCAGATAAGCTAAGTCAAGCGTTGCTGCTGAGTAATCTCTCGTTGGCTCATCAACATCTGGGACAGTGGGACCAAGCTAGCAGCGCGATCGCAAATAGCCTAACCTTACTCAACAATGCAGATGAATTTGACAATTCGTCAGCCTATTTAGAGACCCGTGCCAAAGCCCTAAACACCCAAGGGCGTCTACATTGGGGCAAAGGAGAGCTAGCGACGGCGGCAGTGGTTTGGGGTGATGCGGCCGCTGATTACCAACGCGCAGAAAATCAGCGTGGGGTATTAAAAAGTCTGTTGAATCAGACTAAGGCTTTACAGGCGCAAGGTTTGTACCTGCAAGCAGAGAGCATCTTAAAAGAAAATATTTACCAAATATTGCAAAATGAACAGCTTGAACCCGAGCTTAGGGCAACCGGCTGGTGGCATTTGGGCAACGCCCAGCGACAGTTTGGCGCCCTCAATAAATCTGAGACTAGCTTGCAAACGAGCCTAGATATTATTATTAATGCTGCCAAATTAGAGACGCTACAGGGCTCTGTGCTATTAGATATAGGCAATACACAGCTGGCCTTGGCGGAGCGTGCGACCGCAATCGGCAAGAGCCGGGAAGCTAAGGACTATAAAGATGCAGCTTTAACCCACTATCAAACAGTGGCGGCGATGTCTTCTTCTATGACTCAGCTACAGGCAAAGTTAAACCAGCTAAGTGTATTGATAACTAGCAAACGCTGGGCTGAGGCAGAAACACTATGGCCAACGCTGACACCACAGATAAATCAGTTATCCCCCAGTCGCACAGCTGTGTATACCCAGCTAAATTTTGCTAAAAGCCTGACTCATATCCTTAAAGCAGATATTGAACAAAAATCAATCGGCAATGACGAGACAGTCGCTACGGCCGTTCAAACAATTGACGACATTTTAGTAAGGGCCACCAGCCAGGCACACGAGTTAGCCGATCCGATTGCCGAGTCTTATAGTGTGGGTCAGCGGGGCGAGCTATATGAAATTATCGGTCAGGTCTCTAAAGCACAGCAGTTGACTCAGACAGCGCTGCAGCTAACCGATATTAATCAATATCCTGACGGTCGCTATCAGTGGGAATGGCAGCTGGGGCGATTGCTTAAGCAACAGGGCAAACCTGAAGAAGCCATTCAGACCTACAAAATAGCAGTCAACACACTTGAATCTGTAAGAGATAACCTGCTGTTTACCAATACAGATGTCCAGTTCTCATTTCGAGATAATGTTGAACCTGTCTATCGAGAGCTGGTGGAGCTGTTGTTGGGTCAACATCAGTTAGATGATCAAGCTCTCGATCTAGCCATTAAACAAATTGACAATCTGCAGCTGAGCGAGTTAGAAAACTTTTTACGTTGCGATCTAGCAACGACTACCGCCATCAGCCAGTTTGAAGCTAACAATGATACTGCCATTGTTTACCCGATTATTCTCAAAGAGCGATTGGCCGTTATTCTGCAGCTTCAGGATCAAAAGATTGTTACCAGTTTTCCAATTGATAAAACAACAGCAGAAGCTACCCTAGAACAGCTGCGCCAAGATTTGAGCAAGTCTCGCAGCCGCACCCCCGAAGTACGAGAAACAGCCAAAGAAGTCTATAAATGGCTGATTCGGGATATTGAACCACAGCTGCAGCAGTATCAAATCAAAACGTTAGTTTTTGTGCTGGATGGCGTGCTCAGAAATATTCCCATGGGGGTTTTGTACGATGGGGAGCACTATTTACTTGAAAAGTATGCGATCGCAATTGCTCCTGAGCTTGAACTCTTTACACCGAGACCGTTACCCAAGGATTTAGCAGTGTTTACAGGAGGTGTGGGTACTGCTCAACAAATCGGCGATCGCACATTTCCCGTTATCGAAAAACTAGCAGACGAGCTAGATAAAATCAGCGAACTATACGGTCCTGCCCCTCCGCTAACCAATGAGAGCTTTCAAAAAGAGACCCTCCAAGAACAACTGAGTACAGGACAATTCTCTGGTATTCATATTAAAACCCATGGTGTCTTTAGCTCAGACCCAGAAGAGACATTTATCGTAGCCCATGAGAAATTGATTCGTGGTCAGGAGCTGGGTGAGCTAATCCAGGTGGCCAGCCGTGAGGGCGCAACACCCATTGAGCTTTTAGTACTCAGCTCCTGTTCGACAGCCACAGGTGACAACCGAGCTATTCTGGGTTTGGCCGGCATCGCAGTCCGGGCAGGGGCACGGAGTACTGTCTCTACGTTATGGGAAGCCCAAGATACACACAATACAGAGCTGATGATTCGGATTAATAACGAGTTAAAAAAACCTGGAACCACCAGGGCCCAGGCACTACGAAATGCACAGCTAGCGTTGATCAATGAGTCAGGCTATAAAGCACCACACACTTGGGCTACCTACGTACTTGTCGGCAACTGGCAGTAGATAGCCTCGGCTTAAGCGTTGCAACTAACCATCGGTCAGAACAACTGGACCAATGACAGGTTCTTGAGTAAATTGATCTAGCCCAACGGACTGTAGCAAATCAGCCCAGAGCTGCCTCAGCTCACTTTCATTAGCGGGTGCAGTTTGTAGCTGCGCGGCCACATAGTCGACCATGTCGTACCACATTTCTGGAGACAACGTTCTATCTGGTGCAGAGCTTACACGCTGTATCCAACCATCAATATTTAAGTTGGTCACAGCTTCAGTGCTAGATAGACAAGATAGCGTTAAATACCAGTGATAGTATTGTCCTTCCTGCAAACTAGTTTCTATATCTGCTGGTAGCGTGATGCTAACAAATCCAGCCTGGGCAGGCGGCTCAAACGATGTTTTGTAGATGCGAGTTTCTTCATCTTGGGTGAGTATGGAAAACTCTCCATTTTGCACTTCATCTGCCGTGTAGGGCATATAAAACCAAAATGTGGGATATTCCGACACAGTTGTACCGTGAGTGTCTGTTGGGGTAATTGCGGTCAGTTCATGTTGCGTTACCGGACAGACGGCTTGCTCTCCTAGACCACCTCCTGGGGTTCTGTTCCCTGCCGGAGGGCGAGGTGTAGACGGTACCGGGGGCAGTTCTTGCTTAGTGCGGCTGTTGATGGAATTGGGAATAGCGGATGATATAGCTATAGAACCTAGTTGGTTTGCAAGTATTGCTAACGTAAAACTGACTGAGGCTAGAAGATTTTGCGATCGCATGTCTCGAATTCCATCCTATCCATAACGTTTTCAGGTCAAATACTTAAATAGTGCGTCTACTTTTGCGGGTAAATACCCTTGCTTAAAAGCGAATACAATCCCAGCGGTCCCTACCAATGCTAACAGAGGCGGAATCAACGGCACCCATCCTCCTTGGCTTAAAATTATCAGACAAATGTGATGCAAAATAAGGGCAGCAGCTCCCCCCGCTATGCCCAACGCAGCAAGCAAACGAATCCGCCAAGCCATTAGGCCACCGATCACAGCCCATCCCCATGTCCATAGCATGTCTGCCCACTGCCACTGTCCCCACTGCGGCAACACCCAGATTAAAGGGCGACCATCTAGCACAGCTCCCAACAACTGACTGACACCGTGGGCATGTACCCAAACTCCCGGTAGCTTGCCATAGGGAGTTTCGCGATAATCATTACCAATTGGCTCATCTGTAACACCGATTAAAACGATGCGATCGCGAACCACATCGCTACTAACCTTGCCATTCAATACATCTGTAAAACTTGCACGCTGAGCCGGTTGAGAATTGACCCGATAGTTCAGCATGATTTTACTGGTTTTACCATCCAGATGTTGATAAGCACCGGTACGAGCAGCCAATCGCTTAGCAACAACAGAGCCCAGCCGCCAGTTACTATCTTCAGTAAAGTCTAAAGGGCTTACTCCCTGCGCCTGTAAAAAGCGCACAGCCAAGTTCATGCTAAAGCTGTAAGGAGCTATGCAGTTAGAAGCGCTTGAATCTAAGTAGTTGTCGTAAGACAACAGCTGTCGACGCACCACAGGACGACTGAGAGGAAATCCGTCATCTGTTTCTAAATCGCTAAAGCCCACCTGATGCCGCACCTGGTCACCAGAAAATTCAGGTGGATGTCCCATTATCTTGCGATTATCCCAACCAAACGAACACACTGTTATCAAATTAGGATAATCTCTGAATTGATCGAGGAGTTGGTCTCTTCCCGGTGGATTTTGCTGATATCGATGCAGGTCAACCCCAATAGCCAGCGGTTGATGCTGCTGTAGTTGTTGTAGCGCCGTCGCTAACAACTCATCCGAAACCGGATACCTATGCTGATCGGTATCTTCTTCAGTAATCTCTATCACCAGAAGACGAGAATCAATGGTAGGTATATCTTGTGATTCTGACCGTGATCTCATCAAATGGTCATAGACTGGGAGCTCAAGCGGCTGCATTAGCCCCAGAAATCTTATTAATAAAATAGGTAAGACAACTCCTAAACTCGCAATCAATACCTGACGGAGCGTAAGACGTTTAACCCGGCGTTTAGGGCGTTTTTGAAGTTGTGGCGTATATTTACGTCCCAACCGCCATGTAATGGGGGGTGCCGTCGGATTTTGAAAAATGACCGGTAGCCAACTAGCCCCAGGAAAGTCATTTTCTAACCCGTGCAATTCTTCTCTCGCACGTCGCACGGCTGTATAAAAAGCTTCTCCATCAGAGAACGCTTTCAAAAAGTTGCTCAAAAATGTGTGCGCAACTTTATCGAGAATTGGTTCACGCATTACAATCAGCTGAGGCAAATTCAGTTCAGCCAGTTCGCGCGCTAGTCCCAGTCCATCGCATGAGTTAAAGATAGCAAGCTGAAGACCGTTCTTGACAGAGGTTTTGAGCCCATACTTTAGCTGCTTGATTGATAGCTGTTCGTTTGAATTTAGAAACAGCTTTTCTGATACTTCTCCTGTGCCATCAACTGATTGACTGGTGCTATGCCCAGCAAAAAAGAGAATATCCCAACCCTGTTTATCCCATAATTTTTTGTATAGCTCGGAAAGCCTAGGCTCGGTTAAAACAACAGTTTCAGCATCCGAGCCCTCTAAAATCTGACGGTCAAACTGTACATCAATATTTTTGCTATCCCCCAAAACCACAAGAATTCTCATTCTCCGAGCCATGCGACTGTTAGACAGAGAAGATGCTTTATCGTATTGTTGAGGGCTCAACGCCATCTCGGCTTGGCCAAATTGATCAAAGAATCTCCAAAGATGCCACGGTAATTTTTGGAGTAAGGGATCTTCAGTTTCGATGACCAACCGAATATTGTCGTCCTTGTTAAACTCCGTTCGAAGCTGTTTTTCAATATTGCGAAATCCTGGGCTATCGAGCCAGTCATTGAGTGCTTTCTCTAAAGTTTTGCACAGTTGTCGAAAGTCTTCTCGAGAGACATTGGTAACAAACTCTGGTTCAAATTCTATTGGACCAGTGGGTGGCTGTCGCCAACCAAAGGGATTGTGCAGTGCTTCATACAGGACTTTCCAACGTTCATACAGTTCGGCAAGCTCTGGGTTGGCAGGTAAACTACCGAGACATTGCATTGATGCTTGACCGTCGTTTCCCCCTAACCAAAGTCGAGCTGTGATGTCAGGTAAGCCGTCCTGGCAGGTTCCTTTGCCTAAATTTAGAACTACAAGGGGGTCCATAGCGTCATCTCAGGGAGTTAGTCAAACCGTAAACGTTTCGGCACCACCACAAAGGGTGAGGAGACAGCCTTCATTACAGGCAAGATGAACCTGTATGCGTTTATCTGGTTCCAAGTTTAATACCATTAGTAATGCTACCGTCTAGGCACCTAATCCAGTATTTAAGGTGGCAAACTTTACGCGTGGTGGGCAAGGACTTCATCGGTCTTGCACTTTAGATCAGAACAGGTGAGGCTGATCCCCAATGATCAAAGGCATCGATAGTCTGGGCAAAGTTACAGCTGCAAACAGTCAGACCAACCATATGGGGCAAGCTGCACTAAACCAGCGAACTGCCGTTAGTTCAATAGTTCTGCCTCTAGATCTCGCAAAATCGTAGAGCTATCAGACTGCTGAGGATTAAAAATAGCCTGCAGCGATTGATCTAACGTTTCGCTCATAGCAATGCGATTCTGATAGGCCACAATGACACGGGCCAAAATAGGCAGACGGTTTTGTTCTGCTTCTAGATAAAGCGGTTCTACATAGAGTAGTGATTCTTCAATGGGGATCACTAAAAGATTTCCTTGGTTGGCACGGGAGCCCTGAGTATTCCAGAGAGAGATCCGCTGAGAGATTTCAGGATCTTGGTTGATACGTGCTTCGATTTGTTCTGGCCCATAAATCAATTCCTGTTTTGGGAAACGGTAGAGCAGCATACGGCCATATTGATTATCATCAGAACGGGCTGCCAGCCAGGCGATTAGATTGTTGCGTTGAGACGGGGTAAACGGGCGCAGCAACACAAACTCTTCTTCGGCCTCATCAGGCAGTCTCATAATTAGATAATAGGGCTCGACCACCTGAGATTCATTGGCGTAGATTTCATTGGGAGCCCGCCACGTATCTTCCCGATTATAGAAAATCCGTGGATCGGTCATATGGTAGACCAGCAGCTGGTTTGACTGGACTAAAAAGTAATCTTCAGGGTAGCGAGTGTGGGCTAACAACGCCGGAGGCATAGACTCTAAGGGTTGAAACAGTTTAGGAAACAGCCGAGCCCAGGTTTGAATGATCGGGTCTGTGGCGTCTGCAATATAGAAAGAGACCGAGCCATTGTAGGCATCTACTACCACTTTGACGGAATTGCGAATGTAGTTAAATGGCTGACCCTCGGGATCTGAATAGGGGTAGCGATCGCTTGTTGTGTAAGCGTCAATCATCCAGTAAAGATAGTTGCCATCTGGATCGACCGGTCTAGACGCATCCGATGCTGCCTGAGCATTCGCGTCTGCTACCACCAGATAGGGATCGCCATCAAACTGTAGAAACGGGGCAATCTGTTTAACCCGATCTTGAATATTGCGCCGAAACAATAGTTTAGTATCGGGTGTAAAATCATCGGTAAATAACATCTGCCAGTCGAGCAAATGCTTGGAATACAGTAGTCTTCGCCATGGAGCCCCAAGATTAATGCCGCCGTTACCGGCATAGGTGGTATAAACGTTGTCGTCTTCACCTGGATAGTCAAGTTCAGGCACTCGGGTACCGGTCATCACATAGTTGTCAGTTAGCTCACCAAAGTAGATACGGGGCTGACCAACGGGAATGCTGCGGGCCACATCGTCGTTACTGGGAACATGGGCAATGTCTTTGATGAAATAATCCGGTAGCCCACCCACAGCTGCGGTATTGACCGGGCTCATGGTAAACCCGTAACCATGGGTGTAGCTCAGGTGTCTGTTCACCCAGGTTTGAGCCGTCTCTTCTAACTGTTTATAGTTCAGCTCGCGGGCAGAAATTAAAACCTGGCGTCGTTCGGTCGTCCCGTCGCTTTTGGTGAGGGTATAGCGGTCGACATCGGCATCCACAAATTCGTAATAAAGTCGAATCTGCTGGAGCTGGCGATTACTTTCTAACAGGGGCCGTGTATCCCAAACGCGGATATTGCGAACGGTCAGGTCGTTATTGCTAAGCTTCTCTGTGGTTAGATTGTTTTTGGGGTCAAAACTCTCTTCTTGAATATCTGTCAGATTAAAGGCATCGCGCGTGAACGCAATAGCGCGCTCAATATAGGGACGCTCTCGCTGAAATTCGTTAGGCTGCACTACCAGTCGCTGTATTAACCAAGGTGCAAGCGTTTCACCTAGCAGCGCAACTGTTAAATAGGTGGCGATCAGGATAACAAAGGAGGGCACCCGTCGCCGTGGCTGTTGTTTACTGTTAAACCCAAACAAAAAACGCCCCAAAGCGACAAAAACTAACGTCAGTGTGATGATACTTAGGGCTGTCTGTACTGGCAGATCCACCATGACATCGGTATAGCTGGCACCATAGGTCACTCCCTGGGTAGAGTAAAGCAGCTCATAGCGATTGAGCCAGTGGCCCACACTGGTGGTTAACAAAAGTGCCCCTACTAAAATGTAGAGATGGCGCTGCTGCGGTGCGGAAAACCCCAAAAACCGACCTTGGCTCAGGCTTTTACCCGACAGTAAATAAATTAGAGCAACGGCCACCAGCGTAAATAGAAATAGCCCCGACAGCCAAAATTCCAACAGCTCTAAAACAGGCAGGCGAAAAATATAAAAACTAATATCTTGGTTAAATAACGGATCAATCTGCCCAAAGCTGGTGGGGTTCAAAGCCGGTAGCACCCGTGACCACTGAGATGACAGCACCAGGCTAAAGCTGAGGCTAATCAGGAATGTTGCGATCGCACTGCCCACTGCTGGGTATAACAGCACCCCCAGTATCATCATCAAGAGCACACCACCCAGCCAGGGTTGAGAGACCAGCTGCTGCGCAATCTGACCGCTGGTGTTGATGCTAAGCCACAACGGTAACGCGGGCAGCGGGTCTGCCGCACTGTGATGCCAGCGGGTGAGTGCCAGCTGAGCGTGGTACAGCACTGACACCGACAGCAGCAATCCTAACCCTGTTGTTAGGGGCAGCAGCCGCCCTAGCCCAATGCCCCGCCGCCGGGAATCGACACTGGGGACAAAGCAGTGCTCGTCAAAGCTTAGCTGCTGGGCTCGCCAGAGGTTAACCCCGGCAAACAAAACGCTGCCTACAAATGCAACAGAGCCCAGAATGATCTGGCTACGCAACCGTAGCCAAAAAACACCAAGATAGTTAACTGAGCGAAACCACAGCCCCTCTGCCGCAAAATAGGTCAGGATATCAAAGCTAAGCAGCAGTGCGATCGCACCTAGCCCCCAAACCCAGTAATTACCTACAGACTTTTTGAGGGTAGGCCGTGAAATAGACCGTTCTTGCAAAATCGCCATGGCAGATCGAGGGGATGACGGTGGTCAACTTAATCTATCCTAGCGAGATTATTGAACTACTCAAAAAGCTTTCAACAGCCCAACGTCCTGGGGATGAGCGTAAATACTTAATAAGCCAAGATTGGGTCGAGCCAAATTCTCGCAATATTATAGACAGATTGCCAGATATAAATCGAAATAATGACGCAAAGCAAGAAAGCTGCCAACTGGAAACGTCTGGTCAACTACATCATTGATATCGTTGGCTATTTGATAATCAATCTGGTGCTAGGGCTACTAATAGGCACCATCGTGGCCATCACCGGCAATATTGATTTTCTAGAGTCAGATGCGTTTGACGCCCTCTCTAGTCTCTTAGCCCTGGTGGTTTTGTTTTTTTATTATTTTTTCTTTGAGCTTCTCTTTCAAGCAACACCAGGAAAGCTAATTACCCAGACGCGAGTTATCAGTCGTCAGGAGGCCCCTCTGGAGGCAAGCACCATAGCCCTACGCACCTTGATTCGTTTGGTTCCTTTCGAACCTTTTTCGTTCTTGTTTGGCGAAGGCTGGCACGATAAGTGGTCTAACACCATGGTGGTCGACAAATAGTTTTTTGATGGGCCGGCTCTAAACCGCCTATGCGCTACTTAAAGCAGGCCAAAGATGGTACCCATAAACCAGACATACAGCATAATAAACAGCCATCCTTCCCAAATGGTGATCTTGTTATCTTGAACTATAAAACACATCAGTAGTGCCGCCGCCTGCAGCGTCGGCACACTGTGGCTCAAGATGTTGTCAGCCACCGGTAGGGGGCTAATCAAACCCGGTATACCAATCACCACAAAAATGTTGAAAATATTGGAGCCGATCACATTCCCAACCGCCAACTCAGCCTTCCCTTTCAGAGCAGCGTTGATCGTCACCATGAGCTCAGGCAGAGATGTTCCAAGTGCCACAGCACTAATGGCGATGATATCTCTGCCAATATTCAACTGATCAGAAATTTGGATCAAAGAGTCAATCGTGTAGTTGGCCCCTAAAAAAATAAAAATGCCGCTCAGCACCAGCACCAACAGCTCTCGTAGCGATTGAGTCACACTAAACCCTTCACCAGCAAGAGAGGCCACCGTCGTCTCCTCGTCGGGGTTTACCGCCGATTCATCACTGCTTTTGAGGATATAAAACAGATAAACAATATATCCAATTAAAAGGAGCAGGGATTCGCCACGGGTAAACTGCTGATCTGATGTGGCCATGAGGGCAAACAAAAAGGCGGACCCGACAAATAGGGGCAGATCAACACTGAGCAGGTTGTACATCACCCGCAAAATCTTGGTACTGATAATGGCGGCTGTACCCACCACTAGACAAATATTGGCAATATTAGAGCCGCTCACATTGCTAGCAACGACTTCTGATGCCCCTTGAAAAATCCCAAACAGTGACGATAGCAGTTCCGGTAGTGAGGTCCCCATAGAAACGATTGTGACCCCCACAATAAACGGGGGAAGCCCCATGGCCAGACCCAGTTTTTCTGCAGCATCGGTAAAAAAGTCAGACGCTTTAACCAATGTGGCCAGACCCACGACAAAAATCAGCAGCAGGATCGGTAAAGAATTCATAGAAACCCGAATTAGGTTAGAACGTAACTGTAGCTTGTACATCTAGCAATCCTGCTATCTTGCAGCAAAGAAGAAGGATTGCTAGATGTTGCAGTTTAGTCTGCTGTTTAGGACATTTCATATTTATGCTTGCCGCTGGTCAGCGTCAGAAACTTGACGAATCTAACGATGCTTTGTTCTATGAACATCCCCGCTTTGTTACCCATGTTGATGAACGGTTTATAGAGCAGCTGACTGAGTTATATCGAGAACGACTCACCCCCAACAGCTGCATTTTAGACATGATGAGCAGTTGGGTCTCTCATTTGCCCAGTGATATGGAGTTTGCACGGGTCGAAGGTCACGGTATGAATGCCGAGGAACTGGCCAAGAACCCCAGTCTCGATCACTACGTTGTCCAGAACCTAAACGAAAATCATAGACTGCCCTTTGAAGATCGTACTTTTGATGCTGTGCTCAACACGGTATCTGTGCAATATCTGCAAAATCCTGAAGCTGTCTTTGCCGAAATTTATCGCGTATTAAAGCCCGGTGGTATTGCCATTGTCAGCTTCTCAAATCGGATGTTTTATCAAAAAGCGATCGCAGCCTGGCGCGATAGCAGCGACGCCAACCACATCGCCTTGGTCAAAAGCTATTTCGAGTCCGTTAAAGGGTTTAGTACTCCTGAGGTGATCGCCAACCAACCGCCAATGACTAATCCACTGTTGCAAATGATGGGGTTTGCCAGCAGCGATCCGTTTTATGCCGTAATTTCAGAAAGAATGGAAGTATTGGTGGGTTAATAATCATCGGGTGGGCATTCCCCCACCCGTCACATTTACACCGCCGCGCCGCGCTTACCACCGTAGGCTTTCCAAGCTAGATCAATTAGGCCATTGACAATCGCCACCGCCACAACAGTGCTGCCCTTGCGACCGCCTATGCTGATACTGGGCATCAGGCTATCCTTCAAGCGAGACTTGGTTACCTCAGCTTCTAAAAAACCAGCGGGTGTAGCAATCACCAGCGCAGGTCGAATCACATCGGTTTCGATTAGCTCAACCAAGCTATCGAGTGCAGGCTGGGAGTGCCCAATCACAAATATGCCCTCTGGATAGCGCTTAGCCAAAGTTTCAATACCCCAGGCCGCTCTTGACTTATCTTTTTGCGGCCGGGTGATGGCATCCATAGCGCAGTACACCGGGTTGGCGAAGGTAGTCTGCAGACTAGGGGTAATCCCAGCTTGAGCCATGGGGCTATCGACAACAACTGTAGTACGAGCCGCTAATGCCGCTGCTCCAGATTGCAGTGCTTGATCAGAGAATTGAATCAGCTCTTTATAGTCATAGTCTGCAGTTGCATAGATAACTCGACGCACGATTTCGTACTCGGCTGGAGCAAATGTATGCTGACCGATCTCTTGATCAATAATACGTAAGCTCCGTGCGTCGGTAACATGCCATTCCATAAGTGATGCCTGCGGTGCCGCTAGTTTCAATAGACTAGCATCGTCAGCTGTTTTTCTGGTATTTGGCCAACCCAATAGACTACATCTATATTTTTTAGGGTCAGCCCCTTGGGCCAGGCACAAATCGTAGCCGAACCAATAAGTAAAAATGCTTACTCCCAACCACTGATGAGGTAAGGCTTTAGGGCCATTTTTTGTGGGTAATTGACTGCATTTGAGTCTCAACTTTAGAGGGTTAACAAACCTCAAATCAACTGTTTGGCCTCATCTACACAGTAAGAAAGGTGCCCCCTTGGTCTGATATTCTGAAGCTATCAAAGGCGCTCACATAGTCTTATGCCACTGTTGGTTCTAGGAACGATTCTGGGAAGGGGCTAGCAGCGCCTCCCGCAGTCCGACAATTAGCAGTGCCGTCTTGAGCCACGTCCGATTACAAGCTGTAGTTTCCTTAACCGGAAAACTCCAGGTATGACCGTGGACAAGAGTTAATAACACAGGCAGTTTGGAGGAAATACGCAGTGGAAAGTACCCTCGGGTTAGAGATTATTGAAGTTGTCGAGCAGGCTGCGATCGCATCTGCTCGCTGGATGGGTAAAGGTGAAAAGGATATTGCCGACGAGGTGGCTGTAGAAGCCATGCGTGAGCGCATGAACAGGATTCACATGCGCGGCAAAATTGTCATCGGTGAAGGTGAGCGCGACGATGCTCCCATGCTTTACATCGGTGAGGAAGTTGGCGTTTGTACCCAGCCCGATGCGTCTGAAGTTTGCACCCCCGATGAGCTGATTGAAATCGATATCGCCGTTGACCCTTGCGAAGGAACTAACCTTTGCGCCTACGGCCAGCCCGGTTCCATGGCTGTACTCGCCATTTCCGAGAAGGGTGGTCTGTTTGCAGCCCCCGACTTTTACATGAATAAGCTAGCGGCTCCCCCGGCAGCCAAAGGCAAAGTAGACATCACCAAGTCTGCTACCGAAAACCTCAAGATTTTGGGTGAGTGCCTCGACCGCGCCATTGACGAGCTTGTTGTTGTCGTTATGAAGCGTTCACGTCACGACGACCTGATTAAGGAAATTCGTGATGCGGGTGCCCGCGTTCGCCTAATCAGCGACGGTGACGTATCTGCCGCTATTTCCTGTGGGTTTTCCGGTACTAACACCCACGCTCTGATGGGTATTGGGGCCGCACCTGAGGGTGTCATTTCCGCAGCTGCCATGCGCTGCTTGGGCGGGCACTTCCAGGGTCAGCTGATCTACGATCCTGCCATCGTAAAAACTGGCCTGATCGGCGAGAGCAAAGAAGCTAACCTGGATCGCCTAAAGGAAATGAACATCACTGACCCCGACAAGATCTACTCCGCTGAAGAGTTAGCCTGCGGGGAAACTGTCTTATTTGCTGGCTGTGGTATTACTCCTGGTCTATTGATGAACGGTGTCCGCTTCTTTAAGGGGGGTGCCCGTACTCAGACTCTGGTAATTTCCAATCAGTCCAAAACCGCTCGCTTTGTGGACACTATCCACATGGCTGACAACCCCAGCTACGTTTCCCTTAAGTAGTCTAGGCCCCCCTCCCTTGGAGGGGATAAACCAACCCCGCCCGTTGGGCACCCCTCCGAGGAGGAGATAAAATTAAATTAGTCTTCTAAAAGAACACTCTAGCTGTTGACAAATGGCTAGAGTGTTCTTGCGTATATGTGTCGCTTGGTAACGGTTAGCACCAAATGATGGATTTTTGTTGAGAAACCTTGAGTTGAGGACCGGTTATTCCATACGGTTTTAAGGGAGGAATCTGGCGCATAGCCACGGTTTTTACTTCATCACTAGCTTAGACAATAGTTTTACTGCGATCGTCCTCTATCGGACACGCCATTAGGCATTTAATAAATGATCTTTTTGGGAGGAAGAATGAACATTGCCGTTATTGGCCTTAGCCATAAGACTGCACCGGTCGAGGTTCGGGAAAAACTTAGCATTCCGACACCAAAGGTTGAGGGTGCGATCGCAAGACTTACCAGCTATCCCCACGTTAAAGAAGTTTCCATTCTTAGCACCTGCAATCGTCTTGAGCTACACGTAATCCTTAGTGACGCTGAAAACGGCATACGCGAAGTCACCCAATTTTTAGCAGACTATGGCAACGTCCCCATAGAAGAGCTTCGTCCCCATCTATTTATCCTGGTCCAGCAAGATGCCATCATGCATCTACTGCGCGTCTCTTCCGGTCTCGATAGCCTGGTACTTGGTGAAGGTCAGATTTTAGCCCAAGTAAAACATGCCCTAGCAGAAAGCCAGAAACATAAGGGCGTCGGTCGTATTCTCAGTCGTCTGTTCAAAGACGCCATCAAAACCGGCAAGCGCGTGCGTACCGAAACCAGCATTGGCACTGGAGCCGTTTCCGTTAGCTCTGCCGCTGCCGAGTTAGCCCAAATGAAAATCCCTAACTTCACAGACTGCCATATCACCATTATCGGCGCTGGCAAAATGGGTCGCCTGCTAGTCAAGCATTTAGTATCAAAGCGGGCTGTCAACATTACTTTGCTCAACCGCAGCATTAAGCGAGCTGATGAACTAGCCGCAGAATATAGCCACATCAATATCAAGACCGGCACCATGGACCTGATGGAAGCCGCCGTCACCGGAGCTGACGTCGTCTTTACCTGTACCTCCTCTGAGCACCCCGTCCTCCACTGCGATAACCTCAGACCCTGCATCGCAGGCCGTCCTCTAAACTTATTCGACATTTCCGTACCCCGTAACGTACACAAAAATGTCACAGAACTGGAGGGTGTCAAAGCTTACACCGTAGATGACCTCAAAGAAGTCGTCGCCAAAAACCAAGAAAGTCGCCGCCAAATGGCCCAAGAAGCCGAAGGCATTTTAGAACAAGAATTAAACCAATTCCTCAAGTGGTTTGGCTCCCTGGATACAGTCTCCACCATCAGCAGCCTACGCACCAAAGTCGAAGCCATTCGTGAGCAGGAGTTAGAAAAAGCCCTCTCCCGTTTAGGTACCGACTTCTCAGAAAAGCACCGCAGTGTTGTTGAGGCCCTATCGCGCGGCATCGTCAACAAAATTCTGCACGACCCCATGACCCAACTACGGGCGCAAGAAGACGCCGAGTCCCGCAAGCAGGCCATGGAAACCCTACAGGTACTCTTTAACCTAGAAGAGAAAAAAGCTGCCGCTAAGCGCTAAGAATTAGAAATACCCATTCGTAGGGGCATTACATCACAATGTAGGGGCGTTCCATGGAACGCCCCTACATTGTTTTTGGCTAATTGCTATGGTGCTGACATCGCTGCGTCGTTTTATTCCTTTGTTACTTGCCATTATTTGCCTGGGCTGCACCCAGGGTGAAATCGCTAATACTAATAGCATCTATGGCTATAAACAACCCAGCAGCGACGGCATCGGCAAAGTCTACATGGGTCGCGAAATTTCCCAGGTAATGGGCCATCAGGGAGCCTATTGGCTAGAGCGCCCCAGCCGTGAAGCAGAAGAAGGACCTGACATGGCGGTAGATGCCCTAGGGCTGAGACCAACTGACACAGTCGCTGATATCGGCGCAGGCACGGGCTACATGAGTTTTCGCATGGCTCGAAAGGTACCTGACGGTCAGGTACTGGCAGTAGATCTGCAGCCAGAGATGATTGAGCTACTAGAAGACGCTAGTGATGAGCAGGGCATTACCAATGTGCAACCTATCCAGGCAGAAGAAGATAATCCCCATTTGCCATCGGGGCAGGTAGACCTAGCGCTCATGGTGGATGCTTACCATGAGTTTGAGGCCCCTCGGGAAGTGATGACGGGTGTTGTAGATGCACTGAAGCCAGGGGGTCGTTTGGTGCTAGCAGAGTATCGGGCAGAGAATCCGCTAATTATGATTAAGCGCTTACACAAAATGAGCGAGAAACAGGTGAAAAAAGAGATGGCAGCAGTGGGTTTAACCTGGGTAAAAACAGACGAGCGATTACCGCAACAGCACTTGTTATTTTTTGAGAAAGCAGCTTAGACCGGATAACACTGTTGCAGAAGCAATGTGTTGCTTACAGAGCTGTAGTCTCTCGTTATTAAGACACACAGCTAAATCTCTCGTAGGGATCGCACAAAACAATATCCCTACGAGATTTTTCCCACATGCAGTCAGCCAATGGACCCAGTTGGCTAGTTGTTATTCTTTGATAGCCACCCGTTTAGTCAAAATGACCATCACTTCATTTGGTCGTCCGGTGGAAATCAGTTTACTCCTGTCGTTAGGCGCGGCGTAGTGTTTTTTGTGCAAGTCTTGGATTGTAAGCCGAACTGCGGTGAGACTGCCAAAGATCAAGTGGCGAACCGGTTCGTGTTGGTAATCTGGTAAAGGTTCAGTGGTAAAAGCAGACGCAACAGCACTTTGAGTTGTATCGAGAAACATAAGCTTTGGTCTCCAAACGTCATCGTTTTTAAGAAAGAAACCAAAGCCCAAAACTTAGCTACCCCGATTATGTGATGCAAACCGGGGTAGCAATAGGATAAAGTATCCCAAGCCTCGGACTGCGTGCTCAGTCGGGGGTTAGCCAGCGGTACGGTGTTGGTAGCACCTGCCGCTGGTGCTAAATATTGAGCTTTGTAGTGTTGCCCCGCAGGGCGTGAGAACTAAAGTACCGCTAATGTATTTCTCACGTCAAGCCAAAAATGTTGCGGTAGGATGACGCTTGTTATGAAAAAGGATATAGCGACGAATCCACTGAACATAGGTTTCTTCAGTTCGGTAGGAATAATGATTAAGTCGAATCGCATCACGTACCTGGTCGAGCAATTTCCTAGGGCGAGGCTCAGACAATGGCATGGATTCAAGGTAGAAATTCAGATAATAAATAAATCCTAATTAGCATTAGTCCGACATCGGAGGGATGATTATACTGGAAGCCTCCACCTAATCCCCCATATCGGCAGATTGGGCTGACGTATTTCCACCTAATCACTTATATGGGATAGATAGGTGGAAACTTTCCCTCTAATAAAAAAGAGTTAGATTGATCAGATCATGGGGTTAGTCAGCTGACTAGACCGACCTGCGACGACTGAGGAAAGCTGAGTTATAATTAGTTTGCCAGTAACATGGCAAATGAGCTTGTGGTCTAACAAGGTTATGACGTTATTGGGAAACCAGTAAAGATCCCGGTTCGATTCCGGGCGAGCAAATGACACTAGAATAGCTGATTAGTGTTTTTTGCTCGCCTTGAATTATATGGATAGAAATACACAGTTAAAAGTCTTCAAAGCTCAAGTCGAAAATGTTCAAGAACTTGATGCTGCTTGGAGGCATGTGAAGCGCAGTATTAATCGTGATTTAGTTAAGGGCAATAAATCAGCAGTTCGCCTTCATACTAAGCTTCTTACCCTTGTTTACTGTGCTTGGTTGGAGGCAAGTTTTTCTAAGCTTATCCATACTCCTTACGGTTTTGATTTATCTGAAATAGCACAAATACAGTCGGCCTCTCAAAATGGCATTGTAAATGCCTGGAAGGAATGCATTTCTATAGCAGCCTTAAGAGTTAGTTCAGGTAGAAGCAACTACGTACCTAACCTTAAAAAGAAGTTGAATCAGCTTATTGAGAAGTATGTTGAGGAACCCAGTTTATTGAGGAACAAAGTCGCTCATGGGCAATGGGTTAAAGCCTTAAACCGTAACAATGTTGCGATTAATAGTGAACTAACAAATGCGCTCAATAATCTTGATGTTGTCAAGCTTGATATTTTACGTGATGCCTGCAAGGGTTTGTGCGAAATTGTCGAAGCATTAATTGAGTCACCAGAGCGGACTTTTCACCGTGACTATTGGATCTTATTGAGCAAACTAGAAGAGCACTTGGCTAGAACTTCGAAATTTAGTCTTACTGATAAAATTAGACTTCTTAAGTCAAAACAACCAAAGCGAACACAACCTAACAATTCGGGTGCAACAGATTAACGAAATCGTTCAGGTTGAACGCAAATGTATCGGCAACCGCTGCCCCAAATCGTTAGCTGGCTCAATAAAAGGACTTTCGGCTTTATTAACAATGACTTGTAATTTTGAAGACACAAAAAGTAGATCAGTTGATATAGTAATTCCCACTCAAGTGATGTGTACCAGAATCATTGACTGATAGATAAGCTTTTAAGAGCTAAACATGTATCTCACTAGGTAGAGAAACGCTATAGAATGGCTTAATATTATTTGTATTACTCTGTAAGTATTCAGATTGTTAGTGTGTAATCTAGGGATTTCTTGATCACTTCAATGAACTTTAAAATATCTTTGGATCCTAAGATCTATTGTTGGCAAATAAACCAGGTAAACAGAGCGTTATTTATAAATCAAATAAAGAGACAAGGGAAGATTTCTAATCAATTTAGAGATGGTGAGGATGAGCTTATCATTAATACTCTTTTTTCTAATTGGATTTTGTCTTCAGGTAATGTAATCGACGTTATCTTCACCAGAGATCAAAAGATTAAGGTGAAAAAAGAAAAACCCATTTTTGACATTGTTATTGCCGTTAGGAACACATTTCAGCATGAACATAACTTACAAATATCAATAAGCAAGAAAGATGAAAGTGGCATTGGTTTTGAATTTTATTTGCGGCACAGTTCGCATTATTTTAAAAGAATCAGTAAAGACCATGAGCACATACTTAACGAGTATATTTGGACTAATCCTATTGAACATCTTATAGATGACTTTCATGATGAATTACAAAAACACGTGGATATGGATAAAATTCGTGAAACTGCTTTAGACAAAAGCAACAGAGTTTACATTCATCATTAGCGGTACCGATACCGTTTGCTAAAGATTTCCAGCTCACCTAATGCAGGAACGGACGGGCTTTATAACTCGGGTGTTGACACAAAAATGTTGGCCGCCGCTCAGCTCAATGTTAATCTTTTAGATTACTATAGATGTTGAAAACAACTGCTTACGCGACTGTTGCCACCCAGCTTCGCACTGCTCTAATCACCTGATTTTCAGTTTGAGAGTGTCGTTGCGTTAGAAAATCATTTAACTGAGCAGCTGTTACAGAAGAGAACGTTAGACTACTCTCAGTTTCCACATATCCAATAGCCTGCAGCTGATAGATAGCCAACCCCTTACGCTTGGTATAGCGCCAGACCTCAGGAATTCCGAGTGCCTAATAGATTTCTAGCCGCTGAGTCGAGGGGCTCGTAATATCTACCTCAATTACCAAATCTGGCGGTAAATCATCCGGAATCTCAGGGTCCAACCCTTCTAAAGCTGACGCATTTTGAATATAAAACCCTGTGTCGGGCTCAGCACCTTTCGCCAAATCTTCCCGTTCTAGCGTCGTAGAGCCAACATTCACCACATCTAAACCTAACTCTTCCGTCAGAGTCGTCACAATACGCGCTAGCAGCCGATTGATAATCTCATGTAGCTTAGAAGGCTTTTTCAGCGTTAACGTTCCCTGGTTATAGCTAACCCGAGTTGCCCGATGATCGCCCATATCAGTCAGCATGGCACGATAGGTTTGCCAGCTAATATTGGGCAAGACAACAAGCTGCATCAGCTGCCCTTCAAAATTATCTAGATCTAACTCACTGACCTGAGTTGACACTGTCACCATGGCAAAAGCCAAATTCAAACGTACTTATATCTTACAAGGTCAATACTAATCAGGTCTTTCGCTACCATCAAAGCTAGCTACATACTGACCATATCCTTCTGCTTCTAAAGCAGCCAGTGGAATAAAGCGTAGTGAGGCTGAATTAATGCAGTAGCGCAGTCCCGTGGGTGCTGGTCCATCTTTAAAAACATGCCCTAGATGAGAATCAGCCCGACGACTACGCACCTCAGTCCGCACCATAAAGAACGCACGGTCTTCTACATCAACAATATTGGCTGGTTCAACAGGTTGAAAAAACGAGGGCCAGCCTGTTCCCGATACAAACTTATCCTGTGAAGAGAAGAGCGGTTCTCCCGAGACTACATCAACATAGATGCCTGGCTTTTTATTGTTCCAGTAAGCGTTCTTAAAGGGCGGCTCCGTATCATTTTGCTGCGTTACAGAATACTGCTGCTCTGTCAGCATAGCCTTCAAGGTCTCTACATTCGGTTTCTGGAACTCAGCCTCAGCCTCCAGAGCTATAACCGGTTCAATCGTCAAAGCAGTTGCCTCAAAATGGCTCGGCACAAAGAGAGTGAATACTATTAGCAATGCACAGCTCAGAATAATCCCGTATGGTCGTTTCATCATCCCCTCAATAACAGATTCAGTAGCGAAAGTTCACTGGATCCTAAAATCGACGACACATCGTAATGCGATAATCACAATCGAAAAACGCGGTGTCATTGAGCTAATGCTCTTAAATACAGCATAACAATCAATGCAATTTCTGACAGTCGTCTTCGTTTCGCAAACAACCTGGAACTAGAGTGATACGGCGCGTTTGTATTAGGGCTTGTTAAAAATTAAGCTCATGGTTTAACTAATGCTCGTCTTGCCCAACAGGGAATAGAATAACGTCTCCTTTTAGAATTTTGTCGCCGCGCGCAAAATTCTAACCCTCCTCGCCGAATACTCAACTACGCGGTTCAGGATATCGCTGATGGTTTTCCGTTAGGTTCTAGGGCGACGGAACGCCCTAGCCATGGGGGTGTGGGGAACTCGGCGGGACCCCACGCAACCGGTTTTGCCTCCAATCAATCCCTAAAATTAATTGTGAATGTTGGCCAATAGCAATAAAGACTGCTCAGGGCTTTCCTCCCTGAAACCCTCCTGTTCGTGGGGGCCTAAACTCCCCCACACCCCCCGAAAGTAGGATGTCGATTAAGTAAAGATATTGGCGTGGTATGGGTTACGGCGAGGTTAGGGGAAAGATTATACTCGTTAAAGCATGAAATTGTTTCTTAACAGCTCCTTAATATCTGTATCCAGCTCTGTATCCAACTACATTAGGAAGGGTTTAGATTTTACAGCTCATTCTTTCTCATGCAACGTTTCAGTTGATAGAAACTTGTGTGGTTTTAGGAGTAATGTTGGTGACGATCAGATAATAGGCTGCAAGGACGCAACCTGAAAAGAGTAGGCTGCCCAAGGAACCTTGCCAGAAGTTGAGCCAGCGGTCTCCCCAGTGAACCAGGGCGATGGTCATAAGCACGACCCTAGAGATATTGAAGAGCAGGGCAACCACAATGCCAACACCCATAAAACTGAGAATTTGTAAGCGGCTTTGTTTTCTAGACAAACCAACAACTAGGCTAGCAGCGATGACAGTCAGGGCCATGTCGAAGCCATTACAATCCCAATACACATCCACTGAGCCTTGAGGAACGTTAACAAACGACTCTGAGGCGGTCGCAGGCCAATTGAATAGTCGCAAGACCCAAGCCCCTGCATTAGCCATGACTCGCCCTAGAATTTCGTAAGGGGTGAATGCTTCCCAAAGGCTACGGGCAGCTGCAGCAGGTCGAGGGTAGGCTATGGCCAGAAAGGATAATAGGATGAGTGGCTGCTGTCGATAGAACTGCCAACCCCAGTTAGAGAGGGCAATCCCGATAAGGATAGAGGCCCAAAGGATAGCTTGGGACCATAGAGCCAATCGGCCAATCGGAAATAAAAGAACACCAACTAGAATTAAAAAATGCCCGAGACGACGTTCTACATGAGTGGCTTTGAGTTGGGTAACCTGTTTCTTTTGCCTCCATAGGTGGTAGAGCCCAAAGCACACAAAAAAAGTAGCGAGGGTGAAGCCGTAGGTAGTTTGTGGACCTTTATCCAAGAAACCTGAGAACCATGCAGGCAGATACCAGAGCCCAATCAAGAGACCCATAATTGTCAGGGTGCTGTGTAGCTTCTGTGGGCTGTTTTTTAATTTAGAAAAACCAGGATTTTGGTTTGAATGTTTGGGCCGAGACATTTCACAGTAATCTCATAAATGAACTACCCTAGCTAATTTTTAGCAAGTACACATGGATGGATTCGATACAGGTAAGTGTCGTGATTTACTCAAGCTTTATCTGGCGGTGACCAAAGATTTGAGCAAGGGAGAAACACTCCGGAAAGGTTAATTTAGGGAGTGAGACATTGTCCTTCAAAGCGGTTCGAAATTTAGTGTGGTGTGTGAGCAAGAGCATAAGTCTCAGGTAGTTAAAACTCACTGAGATACTATTATATGGGTTATGAGTTCTTCAAACGATCTGCCAATCGCATAGCCAATGCCAAGATCGTCAGAGTCGGATTCGATGAGCCAGATGTGGGAAATACCGAACTACTCACTACGTATAGTCCTTCCACTCCATGCACCTGACAGTTTCGATCAACCACCCCTGTCTTCGAATTATCAGCCATCCGCGTTGCCCCCATATGGTGATACGTGTCCCAAATGTTCTCAGTCCATTGCTTCTCGGCCTTACTTACCCAATCAAAAACTTTGACTTCACCTAACCCCAAACGGGAGAACTCACCAGCCACCACTTTTGTAAACTCGTGAATAGTCTCTCGACAACTATCTGTCAACTGCCAGTCTAACTGTGCCCTAGGCATCCCTAAGGCATCTTTCTCAGCACTGAGCGTAATACGACTCGCTGGGTTGGGTGATTGTTCGCTATGGCACCGCAATAAAATACGACTCCGATTAGAAACTGGATTGTGCCGCAAAACACTGTATTGATATGCATTGAAAACCAGTCCTGGGAAATCTCGTATCAGTGCTTTTAGCTGAGTCCTTCGAGCAGTCCCTGTGCTGGGTTGCACCTTACCTAGTAGGCTCTGCAGTACAAACAGACCATCATCTGGTGAAGTCTCAAAAAATAAATCACCTATTGCATTTAAAACTTGTTTTTCTCTTTGAACAGTTTCTGCCAAAGGGATTTTAGGATAATAAAAAGAATCTCGTCGACGATGCCAACTATATAACCTTTGTAGCTGACGTGGATCGTCAGTTATAATCTCTGCCGAATAACAGTCCAAATGATCCTGAAAAAATCGTCCAACTAGATCATGTTGATTGCCCAACCCAGTCGAACAAACTTGATTAGAAGCCAATAATAGCCGCGCACTCTCAATCCCTCCACAACAAACAATGGTTGTTGCTGCCCGAACAGTTCCAGTCTTACCTGTCAATGTCCGAATCTGTACCTCTTCCATTTTTTTACCGGCGGGATTAGGCACCAGCTGTACCGCATTGGCATGCTGTAATACTCGAAGATTAGATAACTGTTGTAATCGTTTACGATAAGTCTCGAAAAAATTACTCTTATAAGTATATTTAGAGACCAAACTCCCAATTTTGTTAGGTTCAAACTCGGGTGGCTTGATTTCCAATCGTTGCCAGGCATCCTGACCATATTCGTATCTATCCAGGTGCATTACCGCATCTGCTTGTCGGTAAAACGGATCAAGATCCTGACGACTGAGGGGCCAACCACTAAAGGGCACCCAGTCTCTTCTCTCAAAATCAATTGGTTCTAGCGGCAAACTTTGCCCACTCCAATATACTGTTGAACCACCCAGAAGACGGTGGCGCCCCTGATGAATACCAGAGTGAGTTAAGCCAACCACCTCACTATCATATAGTGCCTGAGTATCTGACTCAGTAAAGCGTCCGCCGCTTTCTAAAAGTACAATATCTAATGAAGTCTTGGCTAACTCTAAGGCTAGTGCAATACCAGCTGCTCCTGCCCCTACAATGCAAATATCACACTCGATGTGGCTTCCCGATGGAAAGTCTTGAAAATCAAGTATCATCCTAAAGCACGATCCATAAACTAACAAAATGGCTTGGTAGACGCTTTCTCTTTAGAAAAACTATGTAAGAGGCTGATTTAAAAGCCCTTTAAACCTTGTTTAACTATCTCACGCACCTAGAATCGAACGAATCTAAAATCGAACGAATTTATAATTACGTTAGATACATCTATTTTTAGATAAAGTAGGCTTTGATACTCAGTTTTCCTCTCTAGAACAATCTCTAATTAGATCGATCTAACATTTTTTAATATAGATTTCTATTGAATTAATGAATATAATTTTTCTAGGTTGTTAGCTATGAATTTTTATCACTTCTAACTACTTAATTACTAGTGGCAGTAAATAATTAATTTCTCAAATTGGCTATAAGGCTTACTGAAATTACTTTCCTCAAAAAAAGCTCCCATTGATCATGATGCATCATCTTTCTGCTTTTGACAGCTAAATACGTATTGTTCCGGAGGTTTTTATAGAACCT
Source organism: Leptolyngbyaceae cyanobacterium (assembly GCA_050043105.1). Classification (GTDB taxonomy): domain Bacteria; phylum Cyanobacteriota; class Cyanobacteriia; order Phormidesmidales; family Phormidesmidaceae; genus Leptothoe. The sequence continues at coordinate 40,230 of JBHJIV010000041.1, forward strand.
TTATAAAGAGTTGGAAGTTAAAAAGATGTTTATAAAGTAGCCAGCGATCGCAACCTAACAACCCCTGTGAGCAATGACCGCTAAAAGTGGATTGGTATGATGAAAAGGTTATCTGCGGTAAGTGATGGGCAACGTTACTCCTTAAAGATTTAGATTTCTAGAGACAATTAAAACAACTGTCTACGCGACTGTTTTTATCCAGAGGTGTACTGCTATAATCACCTGATTTTCAGTTTGAGATTGTCGTTGCGTTAGAAAATCATTCGTCAGAGTAGTCACAATCCCATAGTCGCCATAGCCATTTCACATCAGTATCACCTTTGCTACAGCAAATTCCTTACGTGGCGCGATACCATAGCTAGTGATTTATACCAGTTACATAGAGGTGCCTTTCATGTCCTTATTTTCATTCCATGGTAAGCGTCCTGATAACCTAGGTGTAACGGATCTAAAGCTAGGCTCATGCCCTAGCACCCCCAACTGTGTTAGCACTCAGGATGAAGATGAGCAGCACAAAATTGAACCACTAGCGTTTAATTCATCGCCATCTGATGCGATCGCAAAGCTAGCCAGCGTTATTAACGCCATGGAAGGCTCTGAAATCATTGTCCAAAGTAATGACTACATCCATGCTGAATTCACCAGCAAACTCATGGGCTTTCGCGATGACGTTGAATTTTACATTGGCCCACAAACTCAAGTGATTCAGGTACGGGCTGCAGCGCGGTTGGGTAAATCAGACCTAGGCGTCAATCGCAAACGCATTGAGGCTATTCGCAAAGGGTTTAATGACGCCGCATAACAACAAATACAAGTAAGAGTGAACGGGAAAGCTGCTGTTTATTTTTACAATGTGTTCTGTGTCGTATTCTTAGCGCTGATAACTCATACAGTCTGCTCTTTGGGAGAGACTTAGCAACGTTACCCTTCAATGTTTAAAAATTGCTGTTCACAGCTTGGAAGGATGCGATATTCGCGATTGCTGAGTTAGGGAATGCACTGGTCTAGAGTCGTTGCTATTTCAGCTAAAGTCATCCCGAAGAGCAGCAATCAGCATTTATCGTGAGATCAGCAGCGACGTGTGATGGTGAAGGCAACAAGCAAGCGGCATCCCTGCATGGTTCACTAAAGTTCCGGATAAAAGATATGCGCTAAAACAGCAGGTAGTGTCATTTCCATGACAGTTCCAGATATTCGGTGGAAGCAAAGATTTGCAAACTACGAACGAGCCTTAGCTCAGCTGACCAAATTTATTGATAAAGGTGAGCTAAATGAACTGGAAGAGCAAGGGCTGATACAGGCATTTGAATATACCCATGAGCTGGCATGGAATGTCTTAAAAGATTATCTGCAGTATCAAGGCAATCAAAACATTTACGGTTCACGTGATGCTACTCGTCTCGCTTTCAATTTAGGTCTGATTGAAGATGGTGGGAGTTGGATGGATATGATTAAGGAACGTAATCGTACCAGTCACACTTATAACCAAGCCACCGCGCGAGCTATTGCAGGAAATGTAAAAAGTCGATTCTTTGATTTGTTTGTGAAGTTGAAAATCAAAATGCAGACTCTGCAAACCAAGGAGCTACAGGATGGAGAGTAACAACTTACAATTTGGCCTTGAAGAAAGCACCATTGAGAAAATACTGGGTGTTTTTCTGCAATATGCTGAGATTGAACGAGTTGTTTTATATGGATCACGGGCTAAAGGCAATTATCGCCCAGGTTCAGATATTGATTTGACTTTAGTAGGTAAAGACCTTTCTCATCAACAGTAGTATACTATAGAACATCAGCTCGATGATTTACTGTTGCCTTATCTATTTGATCTATCGATTTTTAGCGATATCGAAGATTCAGATATGACTGATCACATTAATCGCGTAGGGCTTATTTTCTATGAGAAATCATTTGCTAATGAGCAACAGCAACCTTCTGAAAAATCAAACAGTAGCTGCTAAAAAAGATGCTTTGCAATAGCCTTTTTATAACGAAAATCCTGTTTTATGCTGGCTCATACTGTAGAACCCTAGTACCGCTTGGCTGAAATAACCTTACTATTTAGAGGATGATAGTCATAGGTATCTAAGCCATGCCAAGACTCGCTGCACCGCCTATCCATTTGGGCGAATCGGAACAGGCCGAATTGGAACAACTCATCCGCCGCCC
>JBHJIV010000042.1:0-2373 GCA_050043105.1 Leptolyngbyaceae cyanobacterium
CTGTCCCTGTATCGCCTCAATGGCCAGCTTTGCCTTGAACTGTGGACTGTACAGTTTTCGTTTTTTGCTCATGAACCACTCCTAGCATTTTTTGAGGGTTTTAGAGCTTAGCTACCTGTCCGAATTTTGGGGTCCATTATAAACGCCGCCTGGGAAGGACTATTAACCAACAAGAAAATGCTGATCGTCACATCTCGGGGGAGCGGCTATGGAGAAGGATCGTCTCTGACCAGCTATGACTTTCAAGAACCCTAATTACGCACGGTCTTTGGGTTTATAGGAATTACCGATATCACATTTCTCCATGCAGAGAATCTAAATGAAGGGAACGACTCTCGTCAGCAGGCTATAACCCAAGTTCGGCAAACTATGCAGCAAATGATAGCTTGCTGGTGAGCAGTGGGATGAATACTCAAAGCCAGTCAGTTTTAGACTTTTGGTTTGGCGTACCGTCTGGTCCTTATCGCCAACAGTGGTTTCGTAAAGATTCTGACTTTGATACCGAGATCAGAACCCTCTTTGAAAGCCTCTACTGGACCCTATTAGAGTCACTCCCCGACTTTTGGCTCACCACACCTAAAGAGAGTTTAGCCAAAATTGTGGTGTTAGATCAGTTTCCTCGCAATATGTTTCGTAATATGCCCCAGAGTTTTGCTGCCGATGCCCAAGCATTAACGACTGCAGAGCTGGCCATTGAGCGGGGCTATGATACTCAACTCCTACCGGTGGAACGGCTATTTTTATACACTCCCTTTGAACACAGCGAGGAGTTAGCCCACCAAAACCGCTCCGTCAAATACTTTGAGGCCCTTGTGTCAGATGCGCCAGAGCTGGCTAGTTCTGTAGACTATGCCCATCGTCATCAAGAAATTATTGCTCGGTTTGGTCGGTTTCCCCATCGCAATAACATTTTAGGTCGTCAGAGCACAGCAGAAGAGATTGCCTTTCTGCAGCAGCCAGGGTCTAGTTTTTAGCTCGTGATTAGTTGTTCCGTAGCCTACTTCAACAGTGGGCTTCCATTCTTTGATAGAGATAGAGCTTAATGATGACTGACTATACTGAATTACGATTGCCTGCGGTCAAGGTTGATCTGCAGGGTAACTATCGTGTAGATTATCGAGAAATTTTATTCCTGGCATTTCCATTGTTTCTCAGCAGTGGAGTACAGGCTGTTTTGAATCTCACCGATTCTTGGTTTATCGGGCGACTCTCTACCGATGCGATCGCAGCCATGGGAGCCCTCTACTTCCTTATCCTGGTTTTGTTCATTCTCTTTGGTGGGGTGGGCATGTATGTGCAAACCCTGGTGGCCCAAGCCTATGGTAAAGGGCAGCCCCATCGGGCAGCCGAAGCCGCTGGAGCTGGCTGTTGGAGTACCCTATTGCTAACGCCATTGTTTATTGGGCTAGCGTTTTCAGGGTCTGGATTACTCAAACTGTTTCAGTTTTCTCCAACAGTCGAACAATTGGCAATCGATTACTGGATGCCGCGTATTTTAGGACTTGCGATCGCAATTATCAATTTAGGCTTAACCGCATTTTTTAGCGGCATTGGCAGACCCACAATCACCCTTGGGGCCTCCATCACCATTGCCCTGCTTAACGCTGCTCTCAATGAGATACTGATGTTTCGTCTGGGTATGGGTATGGCAGGAGCCGCCTGGGCAACAACGATCTCGCTCACAGCAGGCATGGTCATTTTCCTGTGGTTTTTTCTGAGTCGCACCATTCGCCAACAGTTTCGGTCTCACCAAGTCTGGAGACCACAGTGGTCAACAATTCGCTATTTATTTGCCCTGGGTATCCCCCTCGGCTTTTTAATGACCGCCGATTTAACAGGGATCGCATTGTTCCAAATTATGCAGGTAAAACTGGGTATTGTGGCCGGGGCTGCCACCCAGGTTGTCATGACCCTGACCTCGACCGCCTATATGCCCACCCTGGGTATCGCCCAGGCCGGTACAACCCTAGTGGGGCAATCCATTGGCGCTGGCGATCGACGCTGGGCCAAACGCCTGGGCAATGTCGCCATCACCCTATGTGTGGGGTACGCCATTTTAGTCAATATTTTGCTTGCCTCCAGCGGACGGTGGCTAGTGCCTCTCTTTGTCACCACAGCTGATGGTCCAGTAGAACCTGTTATTACCCTGAGTCAAACACTACTCTGGGTGGCAGTCTTCTACAACGCCTTTAATGCCCTCAACATTGGGAGTGCCTTTTGTCTCCAGGGAACGGGCGATGTCCGCATGCCTAGCATATTGGCCGTTTGTTTAAGCTGGTTTGGCTTTGTACCGTTGACCCATATGCTGACGTTTGCCCCAGAAGCAGGTCTGGTTGGCTTTTTACCCCAGATAGGAATAGGCGTATTGGGTGG
>JBHJIV010000043.1:0-2584 GCA_050043105.1 Leptolyngbyaceae cyanobacterium
GAGGCCAACAGCCGTCCGTTCGGGCTAAACGCGAGCCCATAAACGGGTGCCTGGTGGTCATTAAGTTCGTTTAAGAGTTCTCCACTGGTGGCGTCCCATAGTTTGATTGTTTTATCTTCACTAGCGGTAGCCAAGATTAACCCGCTGGGGCTGATGGCGGTCTGGCTGATGCTAGCTTCATGGGCCGGAATATCAAGCAGTAGTTCGCCAGTTCTATCCCAAAGCTTGAGATGACCATCTTCACTACCGGTGACCAGGGTCTGGCTGTCTAACGAGATATCGACAGAACTGACTCGGTTTTCATGCCCCCTTAAGGTAATGGGCGGTGCAATCACATTGGGGATGTCGTCGCTGTAGCTAACGGGCCAGATTTTTGCGGTAGCATCCGCACTGGCAGAGACTAAATATTCACCATCGGGGCTAAAGGCGACATCCCAAACAGCGTTGGTGTGACCGCTCAAGGTGGTGATTAGCTGGCCGCTGGCGTGCCACAGCTTGAGCGTATTATCCCAACTAGCCGTGGCGATGTACTGACCGTCTGGGCTAAAGGTCACGCCATAGACAGGGGCTCCATGCCCCCGTAGCTGGTTGGCTTCGGTAATACTTTGCAGCGTTCGTCGCAGGGTTTGTTCGACCTGTTGTTTAACATTGGGTTGAGGTACCGGCAGGCGCTGCAGCTGTTGAGCTGCCCGTACGGCTTCCAACAACGACTGGAGACGATTGTTTTGGTTGTAGAGAGCATCGGAGTAATAGCTAATGGAAAGCGCCTGATTGTTTTGGTTATCTTGCTGGGTCAGCATTGTCTGGCGAGACTGTCGGTAGGCTAGCATGGCAATGCTGGTAATGCTGAGAAACGCGACACTCATACCCACTAGCAAAAAGCGCTGTAGAGTAACATTTCGCTGTTGAGCTTCGAGTCGAGCTTCTAATTCTTTGAGCCGTTCAGATTCTAGGGCTTGCTGCACCTCTTGACGATCCACAGCAACACTGTCTGCTAAAAACTTGTAGTCCAGGTCGCTAAGCTGTTGGTCCTTGGCCCAGGCTTGGGCTTCGCTTAATGACTGCCCTCGCAACAGCCGCGATCGATCGCGTTGACCAGACTGTACCCAAGCTTCAAATGTTTGAGAGTAGGGGCGTAAACGGACTAGTTGATAGTCCACCCAGTGGGAATCAAAAACTTCTCTGTAAATTCGATTATGGATGTTGAGCTGGCCAGAGCGTTTAACGACTAGACCTGAAAGTAAAAGCTCTTCTTGGAGATGATTGTCTTCTAAGGAGAGAGTTTGGCCAGATAACAGTTTTTTGTAACGCCCTAGTAAACGGCTAATGAGCTGGGGCTGTGCCAGTAAGCGATCTTGAATGATGCGTAAATGGGGGGGTTCATCCTGGGATTCCCAGTTTTTGATCAGTTGAGATCGCACCAATCCATCCACCCAAATCTGCTCTACAAAAATTTCTGTGCGGGGGGCCAATTTATTGACAACCAGCTGACAGAGCTTTTGAGTCAAAAAGGGTTGCCCGTTAGTCCAAGCCAAGATATGTTCTAATGTTTCTGTGGCATTGGCCACTGTTGGTTTTAACCAGTAGCTGAGGGGAATGGCTTCAGTCGCTGTAAATCCTTTTAGTTCAATGGCTGTACCAATATTGAACGGTGTGCGATTAGGATTTTGGCAGAGGTCGGTGGGAGTCGCGACACCAAACAGGGCAAACGTCAGTCGCCGATACTCTGGGCTATCCACCCGCTGGTTATAACAGTAGCGAATGAGGGCAAACAGATCGTCAGCCGCAAACGGCAGCCCCAACACGCTGTCAATTTCGTCAATAAAAATGACAATGTTTTCAGTCTCTAGCTGTTGCAAAACCACATCTTTCATAAAGTGATCTAGCCGCTGCACCGCTGAGAGACTGTCGCCCTGCTGCCACCACTGTTGAAAGTTGCCGCTGAGCTGTAAACTGCGCCACAGTTCAGCGGCAATTCCCATATACCACTTTTCAGCCGTCACGTTGTCGCTGCCCAGATTAGTTAGATCAATGGCCGCACAGCGTATGCCATCTTGTTCAAGTCGGTGTTTTGTTCTCACCCGCAGGCTAGACTTGCCAATTTGTCGGGTATTGAACACATAGCAAAACTCTCCTCGACTCAGACCTTCATATAAATCATCATCAGCCAGGCGCTTAACATAGGTAGGCGCCTGGGCATGGAGACTGCCGCCAACTTGATATAGAGATGCGGTTGTTGCGGTCATGGCGGGGCGGGGGCGAGGGGGCTGGGGAGGAGCAGCAATGACAGAATTTATACCTATTCAAGGATTAATTTAGCAATGGGAGGTGTGGACTTTTGTTTACGAAAATTGACGGCTTGCTGCAGCAGCTGCCAGGCTTTGGGTGAGAAAATGGCCGGGATGCCAAAATCAAGGGCAATAGGAAACTGTTTTTGTTTAAGGGCAACAATCATCCAGTGCAGAATGAGGTACTGAAGGATCGTGTTTAAGGACGGCAGCTTAAACTGATGTTTGGGGCTCTCATGCTGGTAAAACCGTTCTTTAATCAAAATAATTGTGTCGAGACGTCTCTGTAGCGAAAT
>JBHJIV010000044.1:0-6334 GCA_050043105.1 Leptolyngbyaceae cyanobacterium
AGGTTCTTGGACGGTTACCAGTTCAATGCAAGGGGTGTTTGCTGACGATGCTCGCACGCGTCAGGAGTTTATGGACCTGATTCGTCACACCCCATCGTTCCATTAAAAAACTCCACCCAGACGTTACTCACTCATCGGGAGATAAGCATCATACTTATCTCCTCCTAGTTCCAACTGAGTTTGTTTGGATACAATAAGGCTATCGAGTTTGGAGGTCAACGATGATGGCCAAACAAAAACAACGAGGAACAGCCGGGGATACAACGATCTACCTACCGATAGCTGATGGCATTGATTATGAGCAACTGGTGGAAGACCGTGAAGCCTACTGTGAGCACTTGAACGAACAAATCGCGTCCCATCCGGAACTCTTTATCGGTGACCCTGCCTAATCCTGAATGTAAAGACGACCCGGATAGACTAAGTCTCCGGTAAAGAGTAGGTGAGTGTAGGGATCGTAAATAGAAATTTCGGCCTCTTCATGCCCAGGTGTGGCCAATATCTGAAGCGATCGTCCCCCCAGATCAAACATCACTTGATCCTGGGGCCAATTGTGAAATCCATAGAATGTTTGAGTAGCTTCTAGGGTTTTATCTACAATCACTGTGTTGCGGCGGTCTAAAAACTGTGAATCAGCCTCAAAGTGATCTCGATGCAGATGAGTATGGGCAACAATCAGTTCATAATTTTTGTGGGGGTATTTCGTCAACCATTGATCGATGAGAGTATCTACAGTTTGCCGCAGAGGAAAAAAGTCTGATGAGTGTATGGTAATTTATTCTTTATTTCTCAGCGTAGAAGGATAGTCTCAGTACGGTAAAACATTTAGAAGAGTGCAGTTCTTAAACTATGAGGTCGCAGCTACATTGATCTGTCAGTTAGTAACCTTCTGCACGCTTATGACAACTTGATAAAACCTTGTGCTGTAGCTGGCTGTCAGCAGTAAAATGCTGGCTATGGCATACCTTCTCTCAGCAACTAAGCTCAAGTCCTAAGCAGTCTTCACCTATTGTTGCCAGTCCACTGCATTCAGACTGCTAAAAGACTGTACCTGACCTGCTAATGCATTAGGTCTACACCCCACCTGCGGCTTCACTGGAGTCGAGTTCATTGCTATCACCACCTGATAGTTACCCTCAGCCACATCCTCCGGCAGCTCGATAATCAACTGCCGATTTTTTGGCACTGCTACCTTAATCTGAAACGTTTTCAGATTAAAAATCGCTGCTTGACCATACAAGTTAATGCTATCAACAAATTTCAAACGTTAACCCAGCTGCTTTTTCTAAACGCTCAATCAACACTTCACCATACATTGATGCTGGTGTCCAAAATCCCCCCGATTTAACAGACGGTGGAAAATCTGCCGCTAAACATAGTCCTGCCTGGCCCAAAATCCTAGCTGTGGACCCATAGCCCGGATCGCGATCGCCCGTTACCTTCACCTGAATAGTTTGGCCCTTGGCAGTTGTTCCCCAGAAGCGCAAATCATAAAATCCCTGCTCCTGGGCTGTCTGACTCGGCCCTTCCCCTGATTTAGGGATGATCGTATTCTCCAATAGCCAGCGGGTTGGTGAGAATGCCATGGCGGCTGCCATACCGCTTAGGCCAACATTAAGGCCCTGGGCAACTAGCCAGCCTGTAGCATTAGGCCCGGTTAGTATGGCCTCTTCATACTGAAACTGTTTGCCATAGGCGTACTCCAGCAAGGCATTGGACCGCAGCACGATGCGGGTATTGATGGCTGCCATTACAAATGGGGACACCCACCCTTGAAAGTCTGGATCGTACTGTACCGGGATCAGCGTCGGGGGATGATCTAGGGACTGGCTGGGGCAAAGGGAATAGGGATCATCTAGCTCCTGACGCAGGACCGGATCGACACTGACCTCTTGCACCAGGTTGCTGCCGCTGGCAGCGGTGCCGCCTGAGACGCCACCTTGGGCTGCTTTTACGCGCATCTTTATGCGATCGCACCCCTCCCCAAACCGCTCTTTCGCCTGCTGCTGCAGGTAATACACCCCCAAATCAGACGGAATCGAGTCAAACCCACAGCTGTGGACAATCCGCGCCCCGGAGCGCTCAGCCGTGGCGCTGTACCGCTGAATCATCCGGCGAATCCACTGGGGTTCCCCGGTTAAATCGCAATAGTCGGTGCCGGTCTCCGCACACACCTTAACCAGTGGTTCCCCATACAGGGCATAGGGACCAACGGTGGAGATAATAACCTGGGTTTGGTCGCATAGATTCCGCAGGCTAGCCTCATCGGAGACATCTGCAATGATCTGAGGCAGACTGCTGGCTCCTAGCTCCGAGATCAGGGCGTTTAGCTTAGCCTGGGAACGACCTGCAATCGCCCACTTAACAGAGCCATTTAACCCAACCTGTTTTAACAAATACTGACAGAGAATACGGCCAACAAACCCTGTTGCGCCAAAAACAACTAAATCGTAGCGAGGAGTTTGATCACCCATGGAAATTTCTGCCGTCGATTATTTCAAAATAAATAAGGCACTAACCGCTTTGTTCTTTGTCGATAGGCCAGATATTTTTCGCTGAACTGGCCTAGCATCATTATAAATTTGTCACTGTCTTTTGGGTCTCACGTAGCTGTAAGAGATCCCAAAAATCACTTTCACTGTGTTCTTTACCGTTCTCTTTAGGAAGATAGTAAAACATTGCTCGCCGAATCAACACAGCGGCAATTCCAACTCCAATCAACTCAGGTATCGCCAACGCAATTCGAGTAATGGCATTGACCTGTGCCACCTGTTGGTTAAACATAGCTGTTCCAAAATCGGCTACCACAATTCGGAGATTTAGAGAAAAGTTTGCAATACCTGTCCATAGATTGACAATCAGCACAACTATTGTACCGTTGACCAGTGCTCGATAGACTCTTGACTCTCGGAGTAAATTTTTTAGTGATTTTTCCTGTCTCGGTGAACTTGGGTCGAGCCCTTGCATCAAAAAATAATACATAATCGGCTTACGAATGATGATTGACCCCACAAATACCAGAGTCAGAACGATAGACCCAGCACTATCTTTGAAGGCAAACTGAATACCGTCAACAAACCAGAATGCTAAGAGACCACGTATAATTGCCAAAGCCCCAATATAGCTGGTTATAAAATTAAATCGTTTAGTGATAAAAAATGAATCAATCAAGACCCAGGCTACGGGAACAAGGGCAGCGACAACATAGGTGAACTCTGTTCCAAGTCGCTCGTTTAGGTTGTTTAAGATGAGGATGGGAATGACGGATCCCATAAGAATATCGAGGAAGAGTTTTCGGTTCATGGTTGATATTGGTTATTAGTGTTGAGATTATTCAATGTCAGAATTTCGTTAGCTGCGCGGATGCCGCTTTCTAGGGCGCCGTGGACAGTGGCTGCGCGCGTGGGATGGGTTGCTTCTCCGGCAAAGAAGAGGAGCTGATCAACTGGTTGGGCAAGTTGCGATCGCACGCCCACCCCATTCACCGGAACATAGGAGTATGCCATCCGTGCATAGGGATCTGCTTGCCAATCGACAAACAGTGCATCAACTAATTGATCGGCTAACGGTATCTCAAACATCTTTTCTAAATTCTGTAAGCCTGTTTGAATCGCACCGTCTCTGCCAAATGCCCCTAATTTATCTGCCTCTGTTGCACCTGTAAACGCTGTTAACACGGGTGCTTCATTGTTTCGTTTCCAACCGGGTCGCCACCACAGCTGTGTATCGAGGGTAGTCGCGCAAGACTCTAAGTCGTTAGACCAAAAGGGCTGATCAAATTTTAGAATTAGTTTTGTAATGTGGCCTGCACCGAGACCATGAATGGCATTGAGTTTGTCAGCGGGAAGCTCAGGTTCAAACTCCACCGCATTCTGTTGTAATAGAGCCAGGGGTAACGTGATTACCACCTGCTGTGCGGTGTAGGTTTTGTCGGTTTCTGTTTGAATCTCTATCCCCGATGAACGCCAGTGAATGCGGGTGACGGTTGTTGTGTACCGGATATTGAGTCCGGCTGCAAATTGCTCAAATAGCTGGGAATAGCCCTCTTTCAGCCGAGAATAGCGCTCCCCATCACCGGCATAGGTCAATTCCGCTAATCCATACATCCCCAGCTGCTCGAGATTTGCCCCGTAGCTACCGCTGAGAAAATGGTCGACGATGCGCCGCACATCTGGGGACAATATAATGTCATGAAGTAAGAGAAACTGCGCCAGACTAACATCGGGTTTTCCCTCATCCATCCATGTTGTCATCAACGCGTCAAGGGTAGGGTCATCCGTTAAGTCGAGGAATTCCATGCCAGCAATTGTCGACCAATGTTGGAATGGGAAGAGTTCTTTGTTGACATACATAAACTGGTTTCGATATTCGTCAAACACAGGCAGTGTCTTTAGCCGGTAGCGACGAACCCAGTCCCAGGTGATGATGTTTTCACCGTGGAGGTATTCCGCCCCGCATTCAATCGGATGGGGGGCAAAATCATAGTTTGTGTGAACTCTGCCGCCGATGCGATCGCGGGCCTCCAGCAGCAGCACAGAGCGATTGGCCTCCTGCAGCGTTCGGGCTGCCGCGAGTCCTGCCGCCCCTGCACCAATAACGATGGTGTCAAAATGGGTTTGATCTGGCGACACTGGAACGGCAATGGGTTGACGCGCCTGGCCTAGAAAGGGCAAAACGGAAAGCAGCCAGCGTATAGTTCGCATGGAAAGGCTCCTGCAAAAACGTGATAAAATCTGAACGATGTTCATATTTTTAAAATACGAACGATGTTCATGTTTTGTCAACCCATCAAACGCCCGCTCCTGATCCCCGGTACGATTTCATTTTGAATAGGTGGCTTCACCAGATCGATTTGTCAATCAGCGTCAGCAATCATTGATGTCCCGACCCAATTCTTCTAGCTCGTCCAAACTCAATAAGATGCGGCGGCAGCCCAAACAGGCTCGCAGTCAGGAGCGGGTCAAGCAAATTCTGGCTGTGGCAGAGCAGCTATTTCTAGAAAAGGGGTATGAATCGACAACGACTCGTGCGATCGCAGCCCGTGCAAACGTATCGGTCGGGTCGCTTTACCAATTTTTTCCCGATAAAGAAGCGATTCTTAAAGCATTGGCCATTCGCTATATGGAGACGCAGTATCAACAATTTCTTGCTCTGCACAGTCCAGAGGCTGTCACACTGCCGTTACCCAGGTATGTTGATCGGATGATTGACGTATTTGACCAGTTTTATACCGACTACCCAGGGTCACGCGCTATTTTTGAACAGCTGCTAGATACCATCACATGGTCTGCCATTGAAAAAATTGATGACTTTGAATACCAAGTGATCGATGAACTGGCTCGGTTTTTTCACTCTCGTCAGCCAAGGTTATCAACAACAAAATGTGAGCGAATCGCCATGGTCATTACCAAAACGATTACTGAACTACTGTGGCTTTCTCTCAGCGGAGATCAAAAATTACGCCAAGAACTTGTAGCAGAAACTAAGTTACTTACCCTAAGCTATCTGCAACAATATTTGAATGGGTCAAACCAGGCCTAGGAGACTTTACGTAGTACATCAGTCAGCGGGTCTGTTGGTACACGGCGATATTTTATTTAAATTGGTCATGGTGATTACCCTGGTTCTAACCGAATCAGACGTCCGTTGGGTTCATCGGTCAAAATGTAAATCAACCCATCGGGTCCCTGGCGCACATCTCGTACCCGTTGACCAATGGGAATAGGGGTTTGATTCACGACAGCACCGCTCTCATCTAGCTCAATGTGTCGGACATCTTGAGAGACAAGACCGCCCGCAAATAAATCGCCTTGCCAGGTGGGAAACTGATCGCCTTGGGAGATCAGTAGGCCAGAGGGTGCGATCGCAGGGGTCCAAACCACTAACGGATCGACCATGCCCGGTCGCGATTGCTCCGATGATATTTCACCACCGGTATATTCGCGGCTGTGGGTAACCACTGGCCAACCATAGTTTTCACCTGGGGTAACTCGGTTTAGCTCATCGCCGCCGCGTGAGCCATGCTCCGTAGCCCATACTTCACCCGTAACGGGGTCCACCATCATTCCCTGAATGTTGCGATGCCCATAGCTCCAGACGGCAGGGTCGGCCTCCGGTGTATCTAAAAATGGGTTGTCAGTGGGTACTGAGCCATCGTCATTGAGGCGGAGGACTTTACCTAAATGGCTGTCTAACTTTTGCGCCTGATGCCGAATCAGTTCTCCCTCTAGCTGCAGGGGTGGATTGCCGCCATCGCCAACGGAGACCAGCATTGTATTATCGGGCAGCCAGCTGATGCGTGACCCAAAATGCTGCCCTCCCTGTTTTGTTCGGT
>JBHJIV010000045.1:0-32245 GCA_050043105.1 Leptolyngbyaceae cyanobacterium
TCAACAGACATAGCTGCTGAAAAATCTGGGAAAAAATCTCTCAGCACTTGACACAAAACACCACTGTTTGTTCAATGAGAGAATGGCCATAATTTCCGGAATTACCCCCTCGTTTCGCGGCCATAATTTCCGGAAGCCACAATTGATCTTTAAGAGCAATAGTGACATATCACTCTTCTCAAAGAATAGAGCGATAAATTAGCGTCTAAACTGACATTACAAATGATTAAATTAATCCTGATGATTGGTTGAGTTTCTATCGCATTGAGCAAGAGCCAGTTAGTCATCGTTGTCTTTACCATGGTGCGTATGGCTGCTATCGATGTGCAAAACCTAACCAAGGTTTATCCAGTTGCCATTAAGCAGCCTGGAGTTGCTGGGACACTGCGTCATTTTTTTCGACGTCAGTATCGCCAGGTGAAAGCGGTGAATGATGTTTCGTTTACGGTAGAGCCGGGTGAAGTTGTTGGATTTCTAGGACCAAACGGCGCTGGTAAAACCACTACATTAAAAATGCTCACAGGGTTGATTTATCCTTCTTCAGGAGAAGTGCAGGTGGCAGGGCATACGCCATTTCAGCGGCATCGTTCTTTTTTAGAGCAGATTACCTTGGTCATGGGGCAAAAGCAGCAGCTGCTCTGGGATTTGCCGACACTAGATTCGCTGCGGATCAATGGCGCTATCTATGATCTTTCAAAGCAGGAATTACGTCAGCGGATCTATGAGCTGGCTGACATGTTAGATATCACAGATAAGCTAACTCAGCCTGTCCGTAAGCTATCGCTAGGAGAACGGATGAAGGCAGAAATGTTAGCCGCACTTTTGCATCGTCCTAAAGTGTTGTTTCTGGATGAGCCAACGCTGGGGTTAGATGTTAATGCCCAGATGGCAGTTCGAAAGTTTTTGCAGACCTATAACCAGCGATATCAGGCCACTATTGTTTTGACTAGCCACTACATGGCAGATATTACGGCCCTGTGCGATCGCGTCTTACTTATTTATCAGGGGCAGCTGATCTACGACGGTTCTCTCACCAGTTTAGTAGAGCAGTTTGCCCCCTATCGTGAAGTCACCGCTGAACTGGCCCAGGAAATCTCTACTGAATCTCTAGAAGCCTATGGTGAGGTTCAATCCATTGATGGGTGTAAAGTTGTTCTCTTAGTTCGTCGCGAAGAGCTGACTAACACGGTATCCCAAGTTCTAGCTCAGTTACCCGTACATGACCTAACGGTAACTGATCCCCCCATTGAGGATGTGATCGGAAGAGTATTTGATGCAGGAGAGGTTTGAAAGTCTGGAGTTTTGATGGTGTACAGATGTTGCTGCCTGTACACCTAAAAATTTGAGGTCTGGGAAACTGAAGTGAGAACGTTCGTAACTAAAAACAAAACCCTTAAACTCTCCTTTACCTAAACGTTAGCTACCCTCACCAATAAAAGGAGTTCCCCAAAATTTCCAATTTTCTTTGTTAAATGGAGAGCGCCATTTATAGATAAGTGCAGACTCAATTGCCTGGCGCGGGCGGCGTTCGGCAGGTGCCTGACGCCAAAACGCAATCCCTAATTGACTATCAAGACCATGATGGTAATGGGCATGACGGTAGTTCATTAAATAGCGCTTGCAGTCATGCTCACCTTTCCAACGCTGGTTGGATTTGACTGTTTCGCCCACATATAACAACAGTTCACTTTGATAGTCGATGACAAAATATAGAGCGGCTACCCCTACATCACTAAACTGCCACCGCCAAAATTCTGTATTTTGCTGAGGTAAAGCAAACGGCTCAATACTATTAGTGGGATCACTGGATGTCTCAAACAAACTGACCTGTTCCATAACAGGTGTCGTTTTTACGGACGTCTGGAATGTCGCAACCTTATGTTTCCAAGCAGTAAGTTCATGTTGACCGATGGGCGTGTGAGACTGCAAGTTTTGAAAGCGAGACTGACTGATAGCCCGCTCGGCCTCATCGTTGAGTAAGGAGGTTTGTTTTCGAGTACCCATGGAATTTATTCCAAGCTTAACGCTATACATAGCGGCTTAACGCTAGATGTAGCGTGATTAACCCTGTAAAAGGCAATCATACCTCTCCATCTAGAATCAAGACTACTTGCTTTACAATTGACATTATTGGGTACAGCAGCAGATTTAGTCAGGAAACTTAGCGATCTGTTTGTAGTTAGGGATAACGACATCAGCCCGTTAATGTTCTGAGTAATGACACCTGCTTCACAAACTATGCAAAAGTCACTCCCATTGTGAAGACAATCATCAATTCTAGGGGTGAGTTTGTATTGATTCTGTAGATAACACCGTTTCTTAAGTCGGGTTTTGTTGTTGCTACTTAAAATTGACTTAGAGCAGAGGGTGGCTACCGAGTAATTGCCGAAATTGGGTGAGTAACCGTTCAGTGTTTACTCGCTAGATTAAGTAAGGCGAACATTATATAGATAACCCGTCTGATAGAACTTTTGGGCAACCTTAGATTGCCGATGATTCTTCCAGTATGTTGTAAGTATTGCTATTAGATTATGGTCGATAGTGTTAAGACATCCTCTCCTGTGTCAGCGTTGGTACAATCGGAGTTTCAAACGATTCAGATACCTGTCAGCATGGCGGTAACTGAAGCAACAGCATTTAAGAAGCAGTGTCAAACGCTTTTTGCTGAGCAGCCCGATTTGTCTGAGCTGGTACTAGATTTTTCGGCAACTCGTTTTATCGACAGCAGTGGAATTGGAGCGCTGGTGATTTGTCATCGCTTAAGTGCTGCTACGAACTGTACGCTCCGACTGGTTAATGTGCCACCCCAGGTAATGATGGTGCTGTCATTAACTGAGTTGGATAAGGTGTTTGATATTACCCTGGCGGCGTCAGACGACTCGAGTCCAGCAGACCAAGTTCTGCCTGAAACCCATCCCTCTGTAAATTCCAAACCAAAGCGTGCGCTCGATATTGCAGGTGCGCTAGTGGGTTTGTTTCTAACCGCACTGGTCTACGTGCCCGTTTCAATCATCATCAAATTTGATGATGGTGGTCCTATTTTCTTTGCACAAACACGCTGTTCTTGGCTAGGTAAGCGGTTTAAGATTTGGAAATTCCGGTCTATGGTCACTGATGCCGAAGCCCGTAAGAATGAAGTAGCCAACCAGGTCGAAGGCCCACTCTTCAAAAATGAAAACGATCCCCGGATTACTAAGATTGGACGTTTTCTACGTAAGACCAGTTTGGATGAGTTTCCTCAGTTTTGGAATGTGCTCAAAGGAGACATGAGTCTTGTTGGCACACGGCCTCCCACGCCCGATGAAATTGAGCAGTACGAAGTGGGCGCATGGCAGCGTTTGAATGTAAAACCGGGTATGACTGGTGAATGGCAGGTAAGTGGCCGTTCTAGCATCACTAAGTTTGAGGATGTGATCAAACTAGACCTGCGTTACCAAGAAAACTGGAGCTTCTTCTACGATATCCAGCTGATTGTCAAGACTGTGCTGGTTCTGTTTAGTAAAGAGTCTGGCGCCCACTAGAGTTCTAGCATCAGAATCTCAATTAAAAAAGGACGATGGCGTTTAATTGCCAGCGTCCTTTTTTAATTGAGCGAGAATTAAATTAACCGACGTCTACCTGACTGGTATCTACAGCCGTTGCACCCTCAACGTCTTTGGCAACAGCTACCATCTTGTCGAGAATGGCTTGGCTTGGCACTTTGCCCTTAAGCACTACTTTGCTGCTGAGCTGAGCCACCCAAAGCGTTTCAACATCATCTAGCTGAGAGTCTTCATCAAAGGCAAGGGTCACTCGCTTAGCTAGGCCACTTTCATCAAATTCACCCGTAAGGCCAATTTTGCAGAGTGGAATTTCGTCCTCTGCAGCCACAGAGGCAGGGGCACTGTTAGCAGCAGCAGCAGGAGCCGCCGCTGTCTTTTTGGGAGTGGACGCTTTTTTGCTACCGGGCCGTCGACCAGCAGTAATGCTAGCGCCTGCAGGCTTGTCCTGCTTGAAAATACGTTTTAGAAAACCCATGAAAATTTCCTACAAATACCACAAGTGAGTAGAACAAATGTCTCACACACAAAATTAGAGTACTGGTCAGCTTCTGATTCCATATGCATCTTCAGAAACAAATAACGTTGAATGAGTTAAAATCGCATTTTTATACGCTAAATGGCAGATTTTCGCGATTATTATGATTGCTGCTGTTCGTAATCGCTAACGTGAACATTGAAGGAAATTGCTATAGTCTGAACGCGGCAGGTATAGGTTTTCGGCGAGGCAAGTCATGCTACGAGACGAGCTGCAAGCATTAAATCATCGCTACTTTGGTGGGCGACGGGTATCGCCGATGGCGCTAAAGCACATGCGCGATAGCCTGATGGATGATTCAGAGCTGAATCGTGACTATGTGGTAATGACGATTGGTGCCTGTATCATTGCCACCTTTGGTCTTTTGTCTAATAGTGCAGCTGTAATCATCGGTGCCATGTTGGTTGCGCCCCTGATGCTGCCGATTCGTGGCATTGCGTTTGGGTTTTTAGAGGGTGACCTGCCTTTAATTAAGGAAGGGGCTAAGTCACTGGGGATGGGAACCCTTATTGCGATCGCACTCTCTACGTCTCTCGGTCTTATGCTGGGCCTATCGGAATATGGCTCAGAGGTGTGGGCACGTTCGGAACCGACGCTGCTAGATTTAGGCATTGCGATTACAGCCGGTGGAATCAGTGGATTTGCGAAGGTGCAGCCGAAGATATCGAGTACGTTGGCGGGAACTGCGATCGCAGTTGCCCTGATGCCACCGGTCTGCGTCATTGGATTAGGGTTAGCCCAGGGAAGAATGGCCCTGGGGCAGGGGGCAACGCTGCTGTACCTAACAAACCTGATGGGTATTACCCTGGCCTGTATGCTGGCCTTTTGGCTAACGGGGTATTCACCATTTCAGAAAGCTCGTAAATCGCTCAGGTATGCGTTGATTTTTACAGCGGCACTGGTTGTACCGCTGGCAATTAGTTTAGTGGAGCTGGTACGGCAAAATCGAACTGAGGATAGTGTTCGGGATGCACTGGTAAATGGCACCGTAACCTTTACTCGATTAGAGCTGATTGATAGCAATATTAACTGGCTTGCCGACCCACCTGAGGTACGGCTGACTGTTTATAGTGTCGAGCCAGTGACACCCAATCAGGTAGGTCTATTAGAAGAATATGTCAGTCGTCGGATGAGACGAGAATTTCGGCTGATTTTTGAGGTAAGCGAAGTACAGGAAGTTACCAGAGAAGAGGTCCAGCCTGCCAGTAGTGAGCCGGTCAGCGAGGAATAAGCCTTCCGTAGGGGCACTCCCCGATTGGATAGCCCATTTTATAGTTGTCTTATTTGCTCGATTTTGCTGTTCATACCCAATTCTCAACAATGAGTTCAGGAACACGCAAAAACTCTTTTTCGTTGTTAGTAATTAACCTGATTTCTAGGCTGATTGCTTGAGCTGCAATTAAAAAATCTAGAGGCCCAATAGGTATACCCTGCTTCTCAAGCTGAGAGCGAATATTACCATACACTTGGGCTGCTGTTATGTCGAAGTCAACAATTTCTAGGGGCAACAGAAACTGCTCTAAAGCAGCTTGATTTTTTTCTGGATGCTGACTTTTTTGAGTACCGTGGGTGAGTTCAGCAACCGTGATACTAGATATGCCAATGTCGCCCACTTCACAGGTTTGAAAGCGACTAAACACATCGGGTGGCTTGCGTTTGATTATGTAGATGCAAATATTGGTGTCGAGTAGATATTTCATGCACTCGCTGACTGTCAGGACTTAATTATCGCGGTACCTTTAATCAAATAGCTCTTCTCGTTCTTGATGGTTAGGCTGTTCTCGGTCTTCCATGAAATCATCAGAAAATTGAGCAACGCTATCAATGAGCAGCTGCCAGGGATTTTGGTAAGGCAGTAGAACTACAGCATTACCAACTCGCTTAATGTAAACTTGATCTCCCTCAAACCGAAATGACTTAGGCAGTCGAACAGCCTGACTTTGACCATTTTGAAATAGCTTTGCGGTATTCATAATTAAGATAAGTATATATTAAAAGTATATATCAAATTCAAGTGTAATACCACTATTATGGGCATCCTCAGAAAGTCTCCGATTATACGGATGTATGACCAGAGCCTATGAATTTAATTTAAAGTAGGCGGCTGTCAGAAATACAAATAAGCGACTATAGGAAACACGGACACCACCGTAATGTCAGGACTAGCTCCAATGCATTCAAAAAAAGAGCTTCAAACTATTCTTAAAGAGAAATACGGTATTAATAAAAATATTAGTCAATCTTTGGCGACTGAAGACTGTCAACAAGTATTGGCTATTCTTCAGCGGGAGCCTAGTACAATTAAACTAGTCGAGTCCTTTGCAGAGAAAAATACCGATCTTGGACAGCGTAACCAATATTTTGGTCGTCTGCGAAATAATGCTGAAAAGAAGCTGCAAAAGCTGCAGTCAGAATATCAGCAACTTGAAAATCAGATTGCTTCAATGGAGCAGGCAAAAATAGGTTTAATTGATCGTAAAGAAATAATCACGAAAGAAACTCAAGTTTTAGAAGCCGATATTAAACGATTATCTGCTGAGAAGAAAATTTTAGCTGGAAAAGTGCAAACTTTGACTACTCATAATGATGAGCTGGTCGAAGCCAACATGCAGCTCAAAAAAGATAATAAAGAGCTTAAAAATGTTGTTGACCAAATTCGTCTGCGGCTAGCAAGAGATACCAAGATGTTGCTGCAGTACGAAGATAGCGAAATTCGCAAAGCTCTGATTCGCATGTTTCGCTGGACGCTGGGGTAATGTCGATGGCATCTAAAAATAAAAAGCGTCTCTTCAGCGGTATGGGTTACCGCGAAGTTCAACGTTCTAATTCTAATCGACGCAGCCATCTCCCCAAAAAAGAACAGGCTTGGTTAAAGGAAAATGGATACAAAAACGTTGGTTGGGAGAACGTCATCAAGCTCTACCAAAAAATAAACGAGCTGCTACTTCAGCCTGATCCTAATGAAGATACGCTAGAGGAGCTTTTCCTCAAAGCTGAGCGCATCGGTAACAAATATCAAACTCCAGCAGAGATTAGAGAATTTAACCAGAAATTGTCAGTTGCTGTAAATGAAGTTGCTGACGAAATTGAGCGACAATTTCCTGAGTCAGAAATAGAGGTTGTTGACTATAGTAAAACACAAACTAAGCGCCAATCTTCTGTTAAACGTAAACGCCGCTAAAATTTTTTATACTTGCCATGGCTGACGATAAAACGCTTCAAGAACTCTTCAAAATGGCTGACAAAGTTGGTAAAAAACGTTATCACAGGCTCACTAGTCAGGACCTTGAAGACTATCAAAAATATGACCATTGGCGTTATATCAATGGTGATAATCAACGCGGTACTACTCCTGAAAGTAAACGGTGGGTGAGAGAGAATGCAGATAGACACTGTCCTGTTTGTAATCAGCGGTTTTCAGAGCGTGATGGTCGCACTATTGATCATAAGCTTCCTCGTGCCCAGTACCCTTGGCTATCGCTGGATTTTCGCAATCTCTGGGTAATTTGTCATGTCTGTAACCAGGAAAAAGGTGAACGTCACTGGTACGAGTATGAGCATTATATGTTTATCAACCATCCTGATCGCTACCAGGATGTCGCTATGTTTCGACCTCGACAATTACTCAAGAACTTATAAATGTTGAGGCAGGCTAATTTGACTCTGTTAAAATTGTGGGCTGACTATTTGCTCCACATTTCATAATTTGTATCTTGACTCGAATAGATCAAGTGCTCTACCGTTAACAACAGGTCCGCAAGGCCTTCAGAACTCAATCCCTTAGCGCTATCGGCAGGTGCGCCAACACCCACCGATAGCTAACCTCACAAGCTGAAGCGCCAGCTTGAAGGCTAATGTCAAATGTACCTTAGCCCTTCCAGTTTGCAACACTTGCGGGATGGCTAAGGCTTGAGTTTTGGTCCCATCTCCCTCAGGGTTCCTGCCACTGGCAGCCCCTGAGGGGGGTGTTATCCACGTCAAACAAACGACCAAAACCATGTTCTAAGACAACACCCAGGGCGTAGGCGCGTCCAACGTTCCACCTGCCACCGATTCTCTTCCCGAGTACCAGTTCGAGACCGTCAACCACACATTCTTTGGCACCCTAAACGCTGTCCAAAACACCATCAAACTCCTCCACAAGCTCAACTATGCCGAGCCCAACGACTGGAGCCGACCATTGCCCACCGGGCGAGTCAACGAAGTGATGGCCATTTTGACCAAACGAGTGCGAGTAAATTGATTCTAAAACCCTTGGTTCCCAAGGGATAACCTCATCCCCTCCTGGGAGGGGCAACGGGGAGGGTTGACGATGACGCAAGTGGTCAAGGACCCACCCCGCTTACGGCACCCCTCCCGAGAGGGGATGAACAAGGGCAGTTTTGTCCTTTGGGAAAATATTTCCGGTTAGATACAACCCTCTATGCACCCATCGAAAACCAGATCCCCTACTGGGAGGGGCACCAGGGTGGGTCAACCACTTAAAACTTCCCATCCAACGCTTCAACGCAGCGCTCGCAGATGGTCTCATGCTCTGCCGACTCGCCCACATGGGTGGAATAGTTCCAGCAGCGATCGCACTTCTTACCATCCGCATCCACAATGCCAATACCAAAGGCATCTGACTCGCTGCGATACTTGATGTCTTTTAGCCCATCAGCACTGTCTAAAATCTCCACCTGAGACACCAGCAGCAAATATCGGATCTCATCCACATGGCTAGACTCAGCAGCCACAGCATCACTAGGATTCATCGCTTTGAGCCGATCTCTCAGCTGTGTATCTGCCACATAGATCAACGCTTTTGCCTCTAAAGATGAGCCAATATCCTTAGCTGAGCGCGCCTGCTCCAAAACTTGATTCACCTCGTCCCGCAGCTCTCGTAGCTGGTTCCAGGTGTCCGCCAGTTCTGGCTTAGCCCACGCTGGGTCAATCTTTAACCAGCCTGCCTCAAAGACAGAGTTAGTACCCGTCTCGTAGGGCATAGACTGCCAGATATCCTCTGCCATGTGGCACAGTACTGGTGCAATGGACTTGGCCAGATTCTCTAAGGCAGCTGCTAAAACAGTCTGACAGCTGCGCCGTCTTAAAGACGCTGCATCGCTAATGTACAGACGGTCTTTAGCAACATCTAAATAGAAGTTAGATAGATCGACTACGCAGAAATTTTGTACTGTCTGGAAGAATCGAAAGAACTGATAGGTATCAAATGCTGATTCTACCTCTGCAAAAATCTCTGTCATGCGGTGGAGCATGTACTGATCTAATGAGGGTAGCTGCCCATAGGGCACAGCGTCAGCCGGGTCAAAATCATGCAAGTTACCCAGCAAGAATCTTGCGGTGTTACGAATCTTGCGGTAGACATCCGCCAGCTGTTTGAGAATTGTTTTGCCGATGGGCACATCAGAGGAATAGTCCACTGAGGAGACCCACAAGCGCATGACGTCAGCGCCATAGGGCGGATCTTGTTTTTTGTTTTTGCCCCCTTCAATGATCTCGTAGGGGTCCACCACATTACCGATGGACTTACTCATTTTGCGACCCTTTTCATCCAGGGCAAATCCATGGGTAAGAACAGTTTTGTAGGGAGCACAGCCGTGGGTGGCGACACTGGTTAACAAACTAGACTGGAACCACCCGCGATGTTGATCAGACCCTTCTAGATAGAGATCAACCGGGTACTTTAATGCCTCTCGCTGATCGGCAACGGCGGCCCAGGAGGAACCTGAGTCAAACCACACGTCCATGGTGTCAAAGCCTTTGCGGTAGGTATGGCCGTTGTTGCGATAGCTCTCGGGCAGTAGCTCCTCAACAGACATGCTCCACCAGGCATCGGAACCATGCTCCGCAAAAATATCTCTCACATGGGTGATGGTTTCCTGATTCATCAGCACTTCGCCGGTCTCTTCGTCATAGAAGGCCGGGATAGGCACACCCCAGTTACGCTGACGAGAGATACACCAGTCGGAACGGTCACCCACCATGGGGGTGATTCGATTTTCTCCCTGGGCCGGAATCCACTGTACATCTGAGATGGCGGCTAACGCTTCATCACGGAACCCTTCAACGGAGGCAAACCACTGCTCGGTGGCCCGGAAGATGGTGGGTTTTTTGGTGCGCCAGTCGTAGGGATATTTGTGGACATAGGGCTCGTGCTTGAGCAACGTGTTGGTCTCGCCTAAAGCGTCGATCAGTGCTTCGTTGGCGTTCTTGAGCACGTTGAGTCCTTCAAAGCTACCTGCTTCTACCGTGAAGTTACCCCGCTCGTCTACCGGACACAAAATGGGCAAACCGTACTTTTGACCAACACCAAAGTCTTCCATACCGTGACCAGGCGCAGTGTGGACTAGACCCGTTCCAGACTCAGTGGTGACATAGTCACCGCCGACGACAATGGGGCTTTCGCGATCAAACGTGTCTTCTTTAGTTGCTAGAGGATGACGATAGGTGGACCCGGCTAGACCTGACCCTTTGATATCGACCTTGGCAACAAGACCGCTGCCAAAGGTATCGGTTAGCTGTTCTATCAGGTCTTTAGCAACGATTAGGTATTTGAAGGGCTCTTTAGAGGTGACTTCTGCCACGGTATAGACCAGTTCTGGGTTTACCGAGACGGCTACGTTGGCGGGGATAGTCCAGGGAGTAGTGGTCCAGATGGCGACACCCAGGTCATCCAGGTAGGGGGTCAGTGCTTCGTTGGCGGTTTCTGAAGCGCTCACCATGGGGAAGGCGACATAGATACTGGGAGACGTGTGGCCTTCGGGAAATTCCAGCTCAGCTTCTGCTAGCGCTGTCTGTGACGAGGGGCTCCAGTGGACTGACTTGAGTCCGCGATAGATATAGCCCTTTAGGACCATCTGGCCAAAGACTTCTAGCTGAGCCGCCTCGTACTCAGGCTGCAGTGTCATATAAGGGTGCTCCCAATCGCCACATACACAAAAGCGACGAACGCACATGGCCTGTCTCTCGATGGTGTCTAGCGCAAATTCTCTGGCTTTTTTTCGTAGCTCTAGCGGGGTGAGGTTGGCCCGCTCTTTACGGTCGATGGTTTGGAGTACTTTTAACTCGATGGGTAAACCGTGACAGTCCCAACCAGGGACATAGCGGACTTTGCGATCGCGCAGCAGCTGGTACTTATTGATGATGTCCTTTAGTACCTTATTTAAGGCATGGCCCATGTGGAGGTTGCCGTTGGCATAGGGCGGCCCATCGTGCAGTACAAATACGTCCCCAGCGTTTTCTTGGGAAAGTTTTTCATAAATTTTGCTGTCATCCCAAAATGCCTGCAGCTCTGGCGCACGCTTGACAGCGTTAGCCCGCATACTAAAGTCGGTCTTGGGCAGTAGAACGGTGTCTTTATAGCTCTTAGCGTCGGCGCGTTTGGGGTCAGTCACGATGTAAGGAAAAAACTAAGGGAATTGATTACGCTCCCGTCATTCTGCCTTAGAAGTTCCTACTGCTTCAATAGTTTTAGTTTTTTACTTTGAAAGACTTACAGGAACTCTAGAAACTAAAGCACTTCTGAAGGCCGACTTAAAAGTACTATCCAAGAACTGTAGTTTTTCTTGACAAGAAGCTAAACGGTGCTGGATTTAGTCTAACGCCCAGTCGCATGTGGCTGTAGCTGGCTGATATGAGTTGGCAGAACATAGCAGCATTAACTGCTCTGTCGAAAAGATTTTATTAGAACTGCCAACTCATATCATATTGAGCAATATTAATGTTTTGAGCACGTTCTTGGGCCTAATGGGTTTACTGACAAACTCGGACGCTCCGACCATTTTGGCCCGCATGCGTTCCGTAAGCCCATGACTACTGCCGACAATCACAATTGGGGTGTCTTTGAAAGCAGACATACGCCGAATTTGAGCACAGAGTTCATAGCCATTTACAACAGACATCGACTGCCGTAAAAAGATCATCTTTGGCCTTAGCTTAACTAGCTGCTTTAAGACCTCAAGCGGATCGGCAATATTGGTATAGCGATAACCTGCTGCTTCAACAATAGTTGCCATCTTATGGCTGTCGGTCAAGCTGTCGTCTACATAAACAATCCTGGCATCTTTGGGGACAATCGCTTGCGCCAGTTTAACAACGACATCATCTTGAGTAGCGGCTACTGCCCTAGTAATCTTGTCGTCCACAGGCTGTAGCTGCAGCCCCTGACTTTGGAGGTGAGGCAAAATTGACATGACAAATACCATCAGCGGCTGTTTTGTCTTTAGTGCCATGTCGCGCAGCGTCTGTTGACCGTCAGCTAACGCACCTAACAACTTAAACAACCTTGGAATCGTTAGATCTTCTAAAACTGCCAGATCTTTTATAACCAGGGCATTATTGGGGCTAATGTGAGTGAGGTTTCTATTTTCCCAATCTTGCCACTTTCGTTTGGCTTGAGCCCAGACACCGACGTTTTGTAAATTTATGCAGGAGAAATCGCAAGCTTTCTGAGCTTTAATACGATACCGAAACCCTTTCCCCGTGGTTTTAAAAATTAAAGTTCCCTGCTGCTGCAAATCAAATAATACTTCTGCAATACAGCCAGCTACGATATCTGAAAATACCTGCCGATTAAATTTTTTACAGATTACCAACCGAGCGAGTCGACTGTAATTCCAATCAGCAGGGTAGGCACTAAGACCATGTTTGAGTAATTCAGGTCTATATTTCAATATTTGACGACACCAGCGGCGCTTCGCATGGGTACGTGTATTTGCCCATACCAGCTGCCCCGCTAAAAAATATAAGCGCCACCGATGAGTAACGCCACTTTCGATCAGTAGAACACCAGTCAGCTGTTCTTGTTTAGCGAGCTGTATCTTTTTATCTAGTTCAGCAACAACTACATTCAACGTAGCGACTTCAGCTCTCATGATGTCTATTGTCTTTGATCAGGCCCATGCATTCTGTGTCGACGAGTAAACTGACTATAGTCTACAAAAACACAGCGAATGTTCGCATTTAAGCCTCTTTAATAATAATTACGCTGATATGCGTATTTTCCTCTGGCTGTTTATAAAGTTTTACCGAGTGAGCCTAGGTATATAAGCTCTATAAAGCAAGAAGTTTTTCAAAATAGGAACATTTTGTCACAGTTAACGTCGACAGAACGCGATGTATAATTTCTCACTAAAACAATAATCTGCTCTACGCACACGCTTAAAATTGTTTTGGCGGGTTCACATCATCCAAGTTTCTAAGAGACTTTACAGTATCTTTTCAAATCTTTTATAAATCTCTTCAGATTCTTCACGGGTTGGTTGTTGCGAAATGTTCAACATGTTGTCATTGATTGATACCCATGACTGAACGCTAGCGGTCCATAGATGAGCAGTAGGGTGTAAACAGTTCGTTGGTGAGACTTTTGAAATAAACCGAGCTACTCCCAAAAATCGTCCTCGGGCCAGTTGCTTTCTTCGTCCGGCTCGGCGGCCGCTGGCGATGGTGGGACTTTGGAGGCAGAGGCTTCTGTAATTCCTGGTTTAGGACTGTCTGGTAGTGAGTTTTCAGGGGCAGGTGGTTGATCAGTGTTGTCCACTGCTACGGGGGTGTTATCGCTGGGGGCGACCTTATTCTCCGCCGTCTTTTGTTCAGTAGCGGCTGTTTCTAAAACACGGTTTTGTTTAGGAATAGACGGTGGCCTGGGGGGGAGCTCAATCTTGGGCGTGGGCTCTTTCTTTTGAGGGGTGACCAAGTCCCTGAGCCAGCCTGCAAAAATGCCAACGACAGCGATAGGGTTGGGTCTTGCACGCTTTTGGCTGGTTTTAGAAACGGCTGGTGTGTCTGGTGCAGGGGGAGCAGGGGGAGGCTTTGGCTCTGTGCTGGCCTGGGGAATCGCTGCAGGAACGACCATCTTGAGGGCAAACTCGTCTTCTGCTGGTTTGATCAAGATGGGACTATCTGGATCGGGTACTCGCTCTATGGAGTCTTCCACGCCGTCTTCTTCAAATTCATAGTCTTTGGCAATGGGGCGGTTAGCGCTACCGTTGAGACGATGACGCTCAGATTTGCCGAGGCGAATGGGGGTTTGCTGGGCCGATGGGGTGGTTTCTCGACGCAGCAGCAGGGTTTGATACCCCAGCCATAGCAACAGCCCTACCGATGCAGTTTGCCCCAGCAGTACCGCACCATTGATTTGTTTAGCGCAGTACCACAGCACTACGGCGTAAAACATGCCGACACCGCTCCAGAAAAAGTCTGATCGGCGATGCACCTCTGGCAAGATAAAGGCTGCTAGATAAAATCCTAGGCTGCCTAGCCCAATAACAACCGCCAATATATTTGCTAGCATCCGCTTCGACTCCAGCGTGATGAACAGATTGCTGCTGCTGATTTATGGAATAAACCGCTTGCCCCATTGCAAAGGTTTCTAGATTGAATCTTTGCTGAGGATCAGCAGCGCAGATTTAATTATTAACGATAAGAACCAATTGATGGGAGTTTTGAATGTTGAGTTTTGAATGTTGAGTTGCTTACCTTGATGTATGGTCACTCTAAAGGAGTATTTGACCCTTAAACTCAAAATTGAGAACTCAAAACTATGTAGTGCGGTTGTAAGATATCTGACTGTACGCCTGCCCTAAAAACATTATGAGCAATCAGTCCCAAATTCCTGTTGTGGTTAATGGTGCCATGGGCAGGATGGGTCGTGAAATTGTTAAGGCCATTGCGGGTGCTGACGACATGCAATTGGTCGGTGCGGTGGATCGTCAGCCTGAGGCTGAAGGTCAAGACATTGGTGAAATTGCCGGCTGTGGACCTTTGGAAGTGCCTGTGACACGGGATCTAGAGGCTACCTTAGTTATGGCTCAGGGCGTAGGCAGTGCGGTGATGGTGGATGTCACCCACCCGGCTAAGATTTATGAGCAGGTACGAGCTGCGATCGCATACGGTGTGCGGCCTGTTGTGGGGACCACCGGACTCACAACAGAGCAAATTATTGAGCTAGCCGAATTTTCGCAAAAGGCCAGCATCGGATGTTTGATTATCCCTAACTTTGCCATTGGGGTAATTTTGATGCAGCAGGCGGCTCTAAAAGCAGCTGAGTATTTTGACCACGTAGAAATCATAGAGCTACACCATAATCGCAAGGCAGATGCCCCCAGCGGCACGGCTATTAAAACCGCACAAATGCTACAGGAAGTAAAACCCTCGTTTAATCCACCCCAGGTAGACGAAACCGAAACGCTGCAAGGGGCACGGGGCGGTAGTACCGCCGAAGGAATCAATATTCACAGCGTGCGGTTGCCGGGATTGGTAGCTCACCAGGAAATTATGTTTGGAGCCCCTGGCCAGGTGTATACATTGCGGCACGATGCTATGGACCGAGTTTGTTTTATGCCCGGTGTACTGCTCAGCATTCGCAAGGTGTTGCCCTTGAAATCCCTTTTATACGGATTAGACAAAATTCTGTAGGTTGGGTTGAACTCGTGAAACTCAATAAACCCTAATGTATTCATTTGAATCCGCGTAGAAGGGTTGAGGTATTGCCATCGTTGGGTTTCGTGTCTCAACCCAACCTACGATGGGGGATATCGGTATTTAACCCGATTGCTTCGCCAATATTGTCCAGTCCATGCTCGTCAAGCTTTTTGAGTAACCCTTTCAGCACGTTTTTTACCATCCACGGGCCTTCATAAATCCAGCCAGTGTAGACCTGCAGCAGCGATGCGCCAGCCGTAATTTTTTCCCAAGCATCGTCCGCTGTAAAAATACCGCCGACACCGATGATGGGGAGCTGGCCGTTGGTTTTTTGGTAAATGTAGCGAATCACATCTGTGGAACGCTTACGCAATGGGGCACCGCTAATGCCGCCAGCTTCTGCGGTCACTAAATTGCCAGTGGCATCTATATATTTCGTGGTGAGGTGCTCTTTTGAAATCGTAGTGTTAGTGGCAATAATTCCGGCCAGGTGATGGTGTTGGGCCAGGTCTAAAATGTCATCGATATCTGCCCAGGCCAGATCGGGTGAAATTTTGATTACAAGCGGTTTTTGCTGAGTGTTGGCGGTCTGTAGCGTCGCCAAAATCGGCTCAAGTTGAGCTTTGGCTTGGAGCGATCGCAACCCTGGTGTATTCGGTGACGATACATTTACAACAAAATAGTCACCCTGGTGCTGCAGTCGTTCAAAACTTTGTAGATAGTCAGCCGCTGCATCGTCTAGCGGTGTAACCTTTGATTTTCCAAGGTTGATACCCCTGGGGTCGTCCGAAATCACTGGCAGCTCCTTCAGCCGTTCCGCCAGCGCCAGTGACCCTTGATTATTAAACCCCATGCGATTGAGGCCTGCCCTATCTTGGGGTAAACGGAACAAACGGGGTTGAGGATTACCCGGTTGAGGATGACAGGTGACGGTCCCCAGTTCTGCAAAGCCAAAACCCATCAAGGACCAACAAGCCGCCGCCAAACCATCTTTGTCAAAACCGGCTGCTAACCCAAGCGGATTAGCAAAGGATGTTTGCCATAGGGTTTGACCAAGACGGGGTGATTTGACTTGGCAGTTATGCTCACACCAAGCTTGAGCCATCCGCTGAGCAGGTTTGGTCCAGTTGGGGAGCATATTGGTGGGCTGAGCTATCCAGGCAAGCGTTTTAAGTGTCTGCTGGTGGGCTACTTCTGGATCGACCTTAAAGCGCTGGAATAGCAGCGGCAGCACGCTAAATTTATAAGTGTCTTGCAGCACAAACGATGCCCTCAAATAGCCCTGTGGATTATACCGTTGAAAGCGCTTGGCCATATGTGGCAGCCGCAGATGAGCTAACGGATTGAGCCCGCATAACTTCATAACCTGTAGAACTATTTAGCCCATGTCGGTACCATAAACACGGTAATGCCTGTGGCGGTGGTGTGAACGTTAACGTGATGCTCGTTAATGCTAAGTTGTGATGTGGTTATCTATGCGAGCCACCACGTTGACTCATTTTCCGTAGTAATTTGCTCAAACAGTACTGCTCAGAAAGCTGAGCTAGCTTACAGTAAGCTAAATCCCTATCGTTACTATTCAGGCGTCCGCCTGTTTTCAAAACCTGAGTCTATATGGTTAGCCCCATACCCCCAACGACATGTGAACAGCATTTGGCCAACTTGGGTCAGGTTCTCAAGACTGTATGGGAAAAAGATACAGTTGACGAACAATTAATTGAGCTAGCTAGCTACATGCAGCAGCTGTATCCCAACGAACTAACTTGGGTTGGTCTCTATGACGCAGATGAGCAAAATCTGACTACTCAAACGGCTGTATTGGCCAGCGGCAAAAGCTTCCTGTGGCAGAAAATTAAGCTCCAGCCCGATGATGCACTACAGCAGGTAATTGAGCGGGGTGCACCAGCGGCTGTTTATGATTTACAAGAATCCCATCGAGCGGGTGAGTGGAAAGCGATTGCCAAGCGTTTGGGCATCCACGATGCCATTGTTTTTCCAATTATGCGGCAGAAAGAATGTCTAGGCATTTTGCTGCTAGGGGCCAATCGGCGGGGGGCGTCGTTAAAGACCGGTATCCAGAAGAAAACGTTTGCGATTCTGGTTACCACCATCGCGACCATTTTGCATCGATATCGACAGGACTATCATCTACAGACCGAAAAACGACCGTCCCAGCCCTTTTTTCAGCTGCTGGCTAAGCTGGAAACGATTCAAGAGCTAGAGCCAAGATTGCAGGCTATTGTTGATGGCACCCATCGATTTGTCGGTTCCAGCCGCACCCGTGCCTATTGGTTTGAACCTCAGCAGCGTTTTTTCTGGCATCGAGTTGCTAACGGTGGCCATAATCGACACGCCTATGCTACCCAAGAGCCCGCCACATCTCAGCTGTCTGCGAGCGGGTATCAAGAAGTTTATCAAGCCTTATCCTGTGGGGACGTAATTGTCATTGGTGAGGATATGTCTTCTCACTCAGAGGCGGTAACCGCGCCCCTAAAATCTGCCTTTGAAAAGCCTGCCATGATGCTGGCACCCATTTTGATGCAGGGTGATTTGCTTGGCTTTTTGATTGTGGAAGCAACCCAGCCGCGCATATGGAGTGTGCCAGAAAAACGGTATTTGACGGCAGCGGCTCAGGTGGTTGGTTTAGGTATGCCAACGACGGTGCTGCAGGAGCGGGTGGCTGATTTAGAAGCAAACCATCAACTATCTGTTGGCATTGCTCAAAGTATTCATGGCGATCGCGACTGGCAGTCAGTCATGGCACGCTGTAGCGAACAGCTCATCGCCACCCTTGAGATTGACGGTTTGCTGGTGCTAATTCCCGATATAGAGTGCGGTGGGTTTGAGGTGGGGTATCAGCACCACGGTACCCAGAGTAAGCCAACCCAGGGGATGTGGCGCTCACTACACGACATTGACTGGCAGATGCTGGCACGGCAGACAACGCCAGTAGTTTGTATCGAGAATTTAGACAATGACCTAAAGCTGCGGGCCTGGCATCCCCAGTTTGAACAGATGGGGATGAAAGCGGCCATGGCCTGCAATCTGTCGCCAGGGCAGCCCCCGGAAGGTGTCTTAGTCGTCACAGACAGCAACGGTCGCCGGTGGAATCAAACAGAGCAAAATTTGCTCCAGTCGGTAGGTCGTCAGATTGGTTTAGTCCTGCATCAGTGGTCGCTACAGCGTCAGGCTCAGCAGCAGTCCCAAATGCATGACACGATGCAATGGGGGCTGCGCAATCTGCAGCGCACCTTTGATGTAGAGCAGCTAGAACAAGCGGCCACTCACCACATTAGTCAGCTGCTACGATTGCCGCTGGTGGCCCTGATCGTTTGGGAAAATGATCAAAAAGAAGCACGGCTGGCGTCTTCGGTGATTCGCGATCAGCAGTTTATGGCAAAAGATAACCCGCCTATTTTGGTGGAGAGTGATGCCATTATCAATTGGGCGATTCAAACAGACGGTGTCATCCAGCTGGAATTTGAAGAACTACCCGACGTGACGCGTCAGTGGCTACGGTGTCCGGCCCATGCTCAGGTTTTGGTAGTTGCCCTGAGAACATCGCCAGAACATACGCTGACAGGGACTATCGTACTGGCTGCTCAAAGCGATCGCCGCTTCTCTGATCAGCAAATGAGTATGTTGGCGGTGCTAGTGCATCAGCTTGCCTGGTGTCGACGGCATGTGTTGTTGACCAGTCGTTTATATGGATACAAAAATCAGCTGACCGAACTGAACTGGTATAAGCATCACCACATGGACGACATTCGTCGACAGGTGCGCGAGTCGCGACGACAGCTGAGTAATCTTAAGCAAGTCCCCGACATTGACAATCAGCCCTACTTTCATGCGGTTGAGAGTCGGCTGGCGGGGATGGAAAAGGAACTTTTGCGGTTAACCAGTCGAGAACGCTGGGCGATGGCGTCTGACCCCCGTAAGGTGCCGTTGGTTGCCCTGCTAAATCGTTTGATGAAGCGGGTACAGACCCAGGTGCAAAAGAAACAGCTTTGGACCCAGGTGCACTGCGATAGTAACTTGGCACTCCAAGGTGAGATGCAGAAGATTGAGTTTATTCTGTATGAGCTGATTTCAGCGGCCTGTCGACGTTCACCAGCGCGGGGGCGAGTGGATATCTGGAGTCGCCCTCTGGCTCAGCAATGGATTGAGCTATCAATTACAGATGATGGAGACGTGGACGAAGCCATCATCAATGCTTTGACCCAAGGCCATCGACAGGATCATCTAGCCGAATCTCCTCTAGACAGACCCCCCGGCTTAAACCTAGCAATCTGTCGTTCGCTAATGCTTCGTCTGGGTGGAGAATTTATTTTAGAAAAGCTGGAAGATAATCGTATTCGCAGCTCTGTCATGTTTCCTATGCACAGGCTCAACAGCATTACCTAGTAGCGCGCTGCCCTGTTATTTAGACAACAAATACAAAAGAAGCGGTGGCAAAGCTTATTCGCCACCGCTTCTTTTGTATTTGTTGGATGTAAAAATGCCCTAATCGGCCACTGCAGCTTAGAAAGAACCCTTAGCCGTTTCCGATAAGGTCGATGCCATTGTGTCATTGCCATCGTAGGCAATCACATCGACATTGGTTGCCTGTAGCATGGGCGTCCTGATGACAGACTCATTCGCCAAGGTAAAGAGCGGATTTGACAGAACTCCAGCTAGAGACGTTGCCACAACGGCTATTACAAGACTGACTTGCATCGGACGCATACCGGGTAAGTCCCAGCGCGGCGCTGGATAGTTTTTAATGCATTCAGACATTTCTTGGGGCTCTTTGACTACCATCATCTTGACGACACGGATGTAGTAGTAAATGGAGATAACACTGGTGATTAAGCCGATAAGTACCAAGTTGTAGGCCCCTGCTTGCCAGCCAGCCCAAAAGATGTAGATTTTACCAAAGAAGCCAGCTAGCGGTGGAATACCGCCCAAAGAAAGCAGACATAGAGAAAGACACAGCGTTAACAATGGGTCTTTTTGGTAGAGTCCAGCGTATTCACTAATTTGGTCGGTGCCGGTACGTAGGGAAAAGAGAATAACGCAGGTGAACCCGCCCAGGTTCATAAACAGATACACCATCAGGTAAAAAATCATGCTGGCGTAACCGGCATCGGTGCCAATTACAAGGCCAATCATCATAAAGCCTGCCTGGCCAATAGATGAATAGGCCAGCATTCGTTTCATACTGGTTTGAGCCAGCGCTACAACATTCCCGAGGACCATACTCAAGATGGCCAGTGCTGTAAACACAAAGCGCCATTCTTCGTCCACCAGAGGAAATGTGCTGACCAGTAGGCGTATGGCTAAAGCAAAACCTGCCGCCTTGGAACCAACAGACAAAAATGCAACTACCGGTGTGGGTGATCCCTCATAGACATCTGGAGTCCACTGGTGAAAGGGGACTGCCGCAACCTTAAAGGCAATACCCGCAATCACAAACACCAAAGAGATGACCAGACCAATGGAGTTACCATTCGCATCAAGTGCCAGATTTGCTGCGATCGCACTTAACCGTGTCTCACCGCCCGACAGACCGTATAGCAGTGAAATGCCGTATAAAAAGATGGCTGAACTGGCTGCACCAATTAGCAAATACTTGAGGGCCGCCTCGTTAGAACGAGGGTCCCGTTTCATATAGCCCGTCAGTAAATATGACGAAATACTTAGAGTTTCCAGCGAAACAAAAATCGTGACCAGCTCATCAGCCCCAGCCAGAAACATGCCCCCCAGGGTGGCCGTTAGCAAAATCCCTAAAAATTCAGCTAGCGCCGTTCCCGACTGTTCCACATAGCGGATGGACATGGGCACCGTCACAGCCGCTGAGAGTACGATGATGCCTCGAAAGACCAGGCTGAGGGCATCGCTATTAAATTCACCAAAAAAGGCAATAGGGTTGCCTTCATCCCACTGCAGTGCGAGTGCGCCAACGGCGGCTAAACAGCCTCCAATAGCGGCGTAGGGGACCCAGCGCGACGACGCCCGTCCCGAAATCAGATCGCCTAACAAAATAACCACAATCGTCAGAATGACAATCGCTTCAGGCAGGATTTTGCCCGTGTTTAACTGAGCAACGAGGCTTGCAACGTCCATTAGTGCCGTAGTCTGGTATTTCCACTTGGGATCTTACCCTAGTATTCTCGCTCATCTTGTCGTTTCCCTGTGGGAATTTTCTGAATCAGATTAAATTCCCATTTTTCTGATTTTCCTAAATTTCTTTTACAAATGCAGGCATGACCCACCAAAATGGCTGTCAAGGACCACTATGAGCGGAATTTAGCCTATATCGAGTCCCTCAATTCCCTAGAAAGGGGAATAGACTTTTCGAGTCTAGAGGTGGACGAAATTTGCCATTTCGATCTATCGATATATAAGGGCGACCATCATTAGGACGTCATAGCAAAGATACAGGTACGGCTTTTAGCACTCAACCATCGCGCTGACCTCTGATAAATTCTGAGCTAGATGCAATGGTTATGTATAGTTAGCCAATAAAACCGTGGCCATTGTTATCCTGCGGGAATTCTCTCTAGTGATCGGCACTGTGTCGATTTGCCAGGGCGGGTTGGGATCACGCTTTGTCTTTGATCCCAGGGCATTTATTGCCTTTTAGTTAAGCGTAGTTCGACCATTACTTTCAGTTCAGCTGTATGTCCACACTCGTTATTGTTGAGTCACCTACAAAGGCAAAAACAATCCGCAACTATCTGCCCAAAGGCTACCGTGTGGAAGCTTCCATGGGGCACGTGCGCGATTTGCCCAAGTCGGCTAGTGAAATTCCGGCCAGTGTAAAGGGTGAAAAATGGGCTCAGCTGGGGGTAAACGTCGAAGCAGACTTTGAGCCGCTATACCTGGTCCCAAAGGATAAGAAGAAGGTGGTTAAGGCCCTCAAAGACGCCTTAAAGGATGCCGATGAACTCGTTCTGGCGACAGATGAAGACCGTGAGGGAGAAAGTATTAGCTGGCACCTGCTACAGCTGCTTAAACCCAAAGTGCCGACTAAGCGGATGGTCTTTCATGAAATTACTGAAGATGCTATTCGGGACGCCCTTGAAAGCTGTCGCGATATTGATGACCAGCTGGTACGAGCCCAGGAAACTCGACGCATTTTAGACCGATTGGTGGGCTATACGCTGTCGCCGCTACTGTGGAAAAAAATTGCCTGGGGGCTGTCGGCAGGTCGTGTACAGTCAGTTGCTGTCAAGCTGCTGGTGGAACGAGAACGCGATCGCAGAGCTTTCAAACAGGGTAGCTATTGGGACCTGATAGCAATCTTGCAGCAGGCGAACAGTCCGTTTGAGGCCAAGCTGACTAGTCTGGGCGGTACCCGTGTAGCCACAGGCAGCGACTTTGATGAAAACACTGGCCAGATTGCCGCTGGACGAAATGTGGTGCTTTTGGATGAAACCCAGGCCCAAGCACTCAAACAGCGATTGGAAGCAAGCGTTTGGACTGTCTCTAATCTGGAAGAGCGGCCCTCTAGCCCAAAACCGGCCCCACCCTTTACCACCTCCACACAGCAGCAGGAATCTAATCGCAAGCTGCGGCTGTCTGCTCGCGACACCATGCGGACAGCCCAGTCTCTCTATGAGAAAGGGTTTATTACCTACATGCGTACCGACTCGGTCAACCTGTCTCAGCAGGCCGTTACCTCTGCTCGCTCCTGTGTAGAGCAAAAGTACGGCAAAGAATATCTCAGTCCCAAACCGCGTCAGTATGCCACCAAGAGCAAAGGAGCCCAGGAAGCGCACGAAGCGCTTCGACCGGCCGGCAGTACGTTTCGCACTCCTCAAGAGACCGGTCTCAAGGATCGTGAGCTAAATCTCTATGACCTGATCTGGAAGCGTACGGTAGCTTGCCAGATGGCCAATGCCCGCCAGACCCATATCACCGTCAGCATCGAGGTCGATGACGCGGTGTTTAAGGCCACCGGCAAACGGATTGATTTTCCTGGCTTTTTCCGGGCCTATGTAGAAGGGTCGGACGACCCCAATGCGGCCTTAGAAAATCGCGAGGTTACTCTGCCCCCGCTAAAAGTGGGAGATACCCCTAACTGCACCGAGCTAGAACCCATCGGCCATGAAACTAAACCCCCTGCACGCTACACCGAAGCCACCCTGGTTAAAACCTTAGAAAAAGAGGGTATTGGTCGTCCCAGTACCTACGCATCGGTAATTGGTACCATCATTGATCGGGGCTATGTGCATCCGCTAAACAATAGCCTGATGCCCACGTTTACCGCCTTTGCCGTTACTGAGCTACTGGATAAGCATTTTCCAGATTTAGTCGATGTCAAATTTACGGCTCGTATGGAGCAAACCCTGGACGAAATCTCAATGGGTGAGGCTGACTGGCTGCCATATCTCAAAGATTTTTACTCCGGTGATGCTGGGCTAGCAGGGCAGGTGCAAGACCGCGAAAGCCAAATTGACCCGGCTGAGGCGCGCACCGTTGATCTATCAGACCTTAGCGCTAAGGTCCGCATTGGTAAGTACGGCCCCTACATTGAGGCGATCAATAATGAAGAAGAAGGGGATGAAGCCGAAACGGTACGGGCTTCTATTCCTCTAGATGTGAGTCCGGCTGACCTGAGTGATGAGCAGGTCCAGGTGCTGCTTAAGCAAAAAACAGAGGGGCCGGAAAAACTAGGTCTGCATCCAGAGACGGGTGAACCTATCTACGCATTGATTGGCCCCTACGGTCCCTATGTACGATTAGGCGATAAAACCGAAGAAAATCCAAAACCCAAGCAGGTATCGCTACCCAAGGGGGTGGCCCGCGATGCAGTCGATTTAGAAATGGCTGTGGGGCTGTTGTCACTGCCCCGCTTACTGGGGGTCCATCCAGAGACCGAGGCAAAAATCAAAGCGAGTCTAGGTCGGTTTGGCCCTTATATTGTCCATGACCAGGGGAAAGAGGGTAAGGACTATCGCTCTCTAAAGGGAGACGATGATGTTTTGACTGTGACTCTAGAGCGCGCTTTGGAGCTGCTGGCACAGCCCAAACGAGGGCGGGGGCGTAAGGCGGCGGCTAAGCCCCTGCGGGAGTTGGGTAAGCATCCTGAGTCTGAGGAGCCGATCAATATTTATGATGGTCCCTACGGTCCATATATCAAGTATGAAAAGGTTAATGCTTCTCTGCCAGAGGGCAAAAAGGTGGAGGATGTCACCCTTGAAGAAGCCCTAGAAATTATTGCGGCCAAGGCAGCGACCAAGAAAAAGACAACTCGTAAAAAAACAACGACTAAAAAGTCGACGGCTAAGAAGTCGACGACTAAAAAAACAACGACTAAGAAAGCCACGACTCGGAAATCTACGACTAAGAAAGCCAGCAGCACGGCTAAAAAAAGCAGTACTGCTGCCGCCGCTAAAAAGTCGACGACCCAGCGTAAAAAGAGCAGCACCGATGACGATGCTAAATGAGCGGGCGGCTGATTTAATTTGAATTGTGTTAGAGACGCTCCATGGAACGTCTGTACATGTCATGGAACGTCTCGACACAATTTATGGAACCTCTACATCAAAAAATAGGGCCTACTAATAAATCCTTATTTCAGAGGTGTAACGTCTTTAGATTCTTAAGGTGAATTTGGTAAACCGATGGTAGATTAGCAAGCGTTGTTTGTTTCTTGCCGAGCGGGTTTCTATGGTTCTCAAGCAACGACCTCCTCTGTTGGTAACGGTGAGCACCGCAGTGTTGCTGGTGCTTGGTGGTGCAGCTGCCTATTTGGGGATTAGTCAGCGACTGTCGGCTAAGGCTCAGCCCCCGGCGGGTATGGCCCTTGTGCCCAGTGATGCACTGGTTGCCCTGACCCTGACGACAGATGAAAGCCAGTGGAATCGGCTGCGACAGCTGGGAACACCTGAGTCTCAAAAGGTGCTGGATCAGTGGCTGGTTACCTGGCGCGATCGCATCTTGAGTGCCAACGGCTATCGATTTAGACCCGACATTCAACCCTGGGTCGGTGAGCAAATAACTGTGGCGTTTTTACCTAAAGCCAGCGCCAATGAGGATAAAGCAGAACTCGTGCTGGTGGTGCCCATTGCTGACCCAGTCAAGGCCCAGGAACTGATGGCCGAACCGCAAGAGGGCATTACCTGGGTCGGGCGTGATTATAAGGGAGTCGGTATCCAGTCAGTTGAGACGGCGACCGGTGAAACCTTTGAGAGTGCTGTTTTGGCGACCAAATGGCTAGTATTAACGTCAGGGGAAAAGGGCATTGAAGCAGTCATTGATAGTTTTGAGGGTGGGGCCGCCATGCTGGATGACGATGCCTATCGTCAGGCATTTAAGCATTTGACCACGCCCACCTCCCTGGCTCAGCTATATGTCAATTTGCCGGTGGCGGCTGAGACCTTGGCTGGGAGCAACGCGCTGCCTGACATTAACGGTTTGGTGGCGGCTGTAAATCCGTTACCCAATGGGTTAGATATTGAGGCATCCACCTGGCTCGGACCTGAAGATCAGCCCGTGTATGTCGATATGGCGAATACCCGATCGTTGACGCCGCAATGGTTACCTGAGTCTACGGTGATGATGATGTCCACCAGCAGCATTGGCCCACTGTGGCAGGCTCTCAATGAGGCTGAGCGGCTAAATGCCGTACTCCCCATCACGTCAGGGTCTTTGGCTAAGGGGCTCAAAACTCAAACCGGGTTAGATTTTGAAAATGATGTTTTGCCCTGGCTTTCGGGTGAAATGGCATTTGGGCTACTGCCACCTGCGGCTGAGTCACCCACATCTATTGGGCAGCTGGCTCTGGTGGCTGAGGTCGCCGACCGTGAGGCGGCAGAAGCCACCTGGTCTCAGCTGGATGAGGTGATGGCTAATCGCTTTCGGTTTGATGTCAAGCCTTCAGAAGTTGAGTCTCAACCTGTAACACAGCTGGTGTCCCACTATGGTGGTATCGCTATGGGATATGGCTGGTTAGGTGCTGATGTAACCTTTTTTGGGGTGGGTACCACTGTCGTAGATGCGATCGCACCGCGCCCAGAGACCTCCCTAAAAGCTAACCAGGCATTTCAAACCCTCCTGGACATTTCCCCCCAGGACAACGCTGGCTACTTTTTTATGGATGTCAACGGTCTAAATAACTTTCAAGGCAGTTTGCCTTTCCCAAAACTGCCTGAGAACCCCCTGATGTCGGCCATTAAAAGCATCGGTGTGACCACCCGCGTGCAGGACGAACGCCGCCTCAGCTATGACATTTTTATAGAGCTACCCAAAGGCAGACGAGTTACACCGCTGCCCAGCAGTAATTCTGAGAATGAGAGCCAGGACGAAGCGTCTTAACTCCTCAAGCTTCCCCACTAGCAGAAGATCCGGTAAATGCCGGACTCAAAAATGCCACTAGAGCACCAATCATAAATCCAGCAATATTGCGGGTTAGGGGTAGCCAGTCTTGGGTACGAGTGACTACAGGACCGATACCAAAGGCGATAAAGAGCATACCCCACAGTGGTGAGAAAATCAGCATCCACTGCCATGAGAAAACCTGACCTTCTTTACGAGGATGGGCTGCAAATCCACAGATGATGCCGCCCAAGATTGACGTAATCAAGGTTAAAATCCACTGCTCTTGAGGCAGACCGGGCACCACCGAACATCCCCCTCGCTCCAGGCAAGTTTCCAGTGAAGCAATGGACTGCATAACCGACTGGTCTTCACCATGGTCACGCACATAAAACTGATTGCCAAAACGAGTTTGTAGCTCAATCCAAAAGACACGGGGCAAGAGGGGGTATACCGAATCACCCACACTAAAGTTAAGAATATTGCCGCCGCGTGGATCAGCAATTAGCATGACGCTCTTATCATCCAGTCCCCAAAAGTCCTTAACTGCTCGCCCTGGGGTTTGGTCAAACTGAGTCAAAACTCTAAGCTTCCAGCCTGTTTCAGCTTCAAACTCAGGTAAATGCTCGTTGAGATACTCTTCTTGAGAATTAGTCAGAATCTTAGCCAAATCAATCACCATAGTGGGTTCATCTGGCAGCAATTCTGGATTGTTGTAAGCATAGGCAGCGGGTGCTGTGAACCCTGCGGTAAGTGCCATACAACAAACTAACAAACCTCCTAACAAGGAAGCCTGCAACCAATCCTTAAAGCGTACGGTCATCATGTTTACACTTGTTTACTTATCTTTAATGTAAAGAGAAAGTCCGGTTTCCGTCAATCACTAACACTTGGCATGATCGTCAGAATGACTGCTGGGTGGGGTATCTGTCGGTCTCGATTGGGGTGGGGAAGGTCTGTTTGCGTTTGGAGGCGGACTTGGAGGCTTACGCGGCCGTCGCTTTTTAGGTTTAGTTAGCACTCGCCAGGCGGCCCTGACACCCGCTGTAACACTGCGACTGGTGCGTCTGGCTTGGTGGGCCTGCTGACGTACGTCGCTAAGACTGCGGTCAACCTGTTTAACGATGTTGCGGGCACTACTCACACCGTCTGTCATATCATCAGCTAGCCCCCTTAGATCGGTACCGGTGTGACGCATAGCTTCTAAGGTGCGCGGTAGCTCACGGTCGAGGGTGTCAAAGAATTTTTCGGCACTGCGGGCAGCTCGAGCTAACCCCAGCAGCGCCGGGATGGAGACACCGACCAAGATGGCTAGACCCGTGGCCAGAAGCAGAATCGATAGGCCCAGCCAAACCATGGGGTTAGTCACGCTGAGTATCCGCAGTTTTGGCAAATTCCTCACGGCTGGCGGACTGACCGGCAATTAAAGCCTCCCTCAGTCGTTCTAGAGTGCTATCCCAGTTTTGTAGCGTAGTGTGGGAAAGCCGGTCTGTATGAAACTGTAAGCTTGTGGAGAGGTCTTCAATTAAATCAGGCACAGCATCGGCTGATTTTTTTAGAACTTTGCGAGTGTGTTTACCACTGCGGGGGGCAATCAACAGACCGATGATGGTGCCGATGGCAGTACCTGCCACAAGACCACCAAGAAAGTTATCGGAATTGTTTTGAGACATGGGTGAATATGCGGTAGATCAAGAACGGTCTGGGCGTTGGAGCGTTTAACGCTTTCTGGGTGGCTAAAACAGACGCCGCCGTTTACTAATCAACCAAACGAGCTGAAGAAACTTTGCAGTTTGCATCAGCTGTCGCTGCTGCAGCTGCCATTGCAGATGGATCAGCTGCCACTGGCGGAGGTCGGTGCGTCGTTGAGTAAAGGCCAGGGTTTGCTGGGAAAGTGTGTTTTCTAATAGTACTGTCCAACGGTTGAGATCACGGTTGAGCTGGGTAACTTGGCGACCAAACCTGACCACGCGCGGGATGAGGGCCAGACAGAGCAGTGCGCTCGCAACATTGGCTAGAGCGATAGTTGTAAGCATAGTTATCAACCGATAATTATCAATTATTAATGATTAAGGTTGTATCCACATACCTTTGCCCTTACCCTAATTGGGTCAAGCAATCAGTCTAGTGGCCATGGTGCAAGCTACCGCTTCTGTTTTATACGTCAACGGTACCAGCGGTACCCAAGGAAGTGGTACGCGGCAATCGCCGTTTAAGACCTTAACCCAGGCGCTGGCCCGAGCGAGTAGTGGCACTACAATCCAGCTAGAGGCCGGTATCTACGGCCCCGGTGAGTCGTTTCCATTGACTTTGAGGCCAGGGGTAACGGTGGTTGGTATTGGTGGCACCGCTATAGTTCGCGGCGGTGGTTTGCTCGCAACAGAGGATTTTGGTCAACAGTCCATTACTTTAACCCTGCAAGATCGTGCCCAGCTGCGCAGTGTAACGGTAACCAACCCCCAGTCGCAGGGTGTGGGTGTCTGGCTAGAGCAGGGGTCAGCGCTGCTAACCCGCTGCCAGTTTAAGGGGTGTGGCCGCGACGGTGTGTTTGTCACTGCCGATGCCATTCCAGTATTGCTAGCCAATACATTTTTAGAAAACCAGGCCAGCGGTTTGTTTATGGTGCGTAGCTCTAAGGGCGAAGTGCGTGAAAACCGATTTGAGCAAACGGGGTACGGCATTGCCATTAGCGATAAGGCTGCGCCGCTGCTGATAGAGAATGAAATTGTCAATAACAGTGCCGGTATCGTGCTGTCTCGCTCAGCCCGACCGGTGCTACGTCAAAATCGGGTCCTGCGAAATCAACGGGCGGGTCTGTGGGTGCAAGATACCGCGCAGCCTGATATCGGGCAGAGTCAAGACCTTGGCAACAACGAGTTTCGCAACAATGGTCAGCGGGATATTCACAACGAAAGCCGACAGCCGCTAACCAGCGCTGGCAATGATGTCAACCCCAACCGGGTTCAGGGCGCGGTTCGATATGTCGCTAGCGAGCTGCCAGACCCCGCTGCGGTACCGGCGATGCTGTTGGGCCGAGTTAAACCTCAGCCTGCTCCACCTGAACCTGAAGCTCCGACACCACCGCCCCTCAATTTAGACAGCCGCTTTCGTGACGTGGTGGGGCACTGGGCGGCTCCCTTTGTCGATGCGATGGCGGATGCTGAGCTAATCAAAGGCTTTTTTGATGGGTCATTTCGCCCTGATGCGCTAGTTACACGGGCTGAATTTGCGGCTTTAGTGATGGCGACATTTCCGGCCACCGGCAATGACAGTCGTCGGTTTAAGCCCTTTACAGATGTATCTTCTGGGCTCTGGGCGCGGTCAGTTATTTATCAAGCCCAGGCTGAGGGCTTTATTGCCGGTTTTCCAGACAATACCTTTCGGCCCAATGACCCGATGATTCGTGTCCAGGCCCTGGTTGCTCTGATCAATGGACTGCGACTGGGGGAGGGTATGACCTCAGAGCTAGGAGTCTATAGCGATCGTGCTCAAGTCCCCCCCTATGGTGTGGAAGAAGTGGCCATGGCCACCCGTCGCGGCATTGTCGTCAACTACCCTGATGTGGCTGAGCTGCGACCGATGCATCCGGTTACCCGAGCTGAAACGACGGCTCTGGTGTATCAATGCTTAGTCAATCTGGGGCGGATGCAGCCTCTGACATCGCCCTATATTGTGCAGCCAGCCAGAACGGCGCTGAATAATACTGCGGCAGCTGGCAATACAGTGATTACCAAACATTGGGCCGAAGACTTTTGGCAGCCGCTGATGGCTCAAAGCCTGTTAGAGGCATCTAACAACCCCGATAACCCCATGACCCGTGCCCAGTTTGCCAGTCTGGTGGTGGCTGCCTTTGACCCTAA
The DNA here is from genome assembly GCA_050043105.1 of Leptolyngbyaceae cyanobacterium. Lineage (GTDB taxonomy): Bacteria > Cyanobacteriota > Cyanobacteriia > Phormidesmidales > Phormidesmidaceae > Leptothoe. Next base: position 30,663 of record JBHJIV010000045.1, read on the forward strand.
ACCCCAGCGCTACCCGGTGGCATTTCGCGATGTGCCATCCTCCCATTGGGCGTCTCAAGCGATTCATACCGCCTATCGCGCCAATTTTTTGTCTGGGTTTCCCGACTATACCTTTGCCCCAGAGCAGCCCATTTTAAAAATTCAGGTGCTGCTGGCTCTGATCAGCGGTCTTCAGCTTACGGCCAAAAACACGGCAGGATTATTAACCCGCTATAAGGACCAATCCCAGGTGCCCCGCTATGCCGTCAGCGCGATCGCAACTGCCACTAAACTAGGTCTAGTATTTAATTCCCCTCAACTAGACCTGCTGGCTCCCAATCGAGTCGCTACCTGTGGTGAAGTGGCCGCTATGGTTTATCAGGGACTGGTACTGCGTAAGCGAATGCCGCCCATATCATCGCCTTATCAGGTGAACGTGCTTTGACGGGTGTTTGCCGTTACCAAAGACACAATTTTTGCTATGAGTGTTTTAAACAACACTCATATGATGAGATGATAAGTCTTAACGCTTTTTAACAAACGACTTGTAGTTATTAGTTTTTTTGAGGACAGTGCAATGGCAGAAATCCAATTTGCTCAGGGTGTAGCTGAGGACGTTATCCCAGATGTACGACTAACCCGAGCTAAGGATGGTTCGGATGGCACTGCGACATTTTATTTTGATGAGCCTAAGGCCCTTATGGAAGAAGGATTTGAAGTGACAGGGCTCTATTTGGTAGATGAAGAAGGTATAATTACTAGCCGGGAAGTCAACGCCAAGTTTATTAACGGTGCTCCAGCTGCTCTAGAAGCTCGACTGCTGATCAGAAGCCCTGAAGAATGGGAGCGATTTATGCGCTTTATGAACCGTTACGCTGAGGAAAAGGGATTGGGCTTTACTAAGAGTTAGGTTTGAGTTCTTACTTTTGAGTTTTGAGTTGGTTTGCTTGTTTTCTGTCGGTAAATAGGAATTGCAGATACGGTAGCTCAAAACTCAAAACTGACTCAGTTTTGCACGTTTTGCCTATCACCTATGGCTCTTCCCCACCCCGATCCTGACTTTTTTGAAGCCGTCTGCGGTGTCATTACGGTGAGCGATACGCGCACTGTAGATACTGATAAGAGTGGACGGCTAATTAAAACCAAACTGCGCGAAGCGGGGCATCGGTTAGGCGCGTATCAGCTGGTTAAGGATGAGCCGGATCAAATAGCTGGCTTAGTGCAGCGATTAGCCCCTACGGTAGATGCCATTATTTGTAATGGGGGCACTGGGATTGCACCTAGGGATACCACCTACGATGCGATCGCAACGCTACTAGAAAAAGAAATCCCAGGCTTTGGCGAAATTTTCCGTCAGCTTAGCTATGCTGAAATTGGCTCTAGAGCGATTGCTTCTAGGGCAACTGCTGGGGTATATAAATCTACACTCGTATTTTTACTGCCAGGGTCCAGCAATGCTGTAGCCCTAGCGATGGGCACATTGATTTTGCCCGAATTGCAACACCTAATCCGGCAGATAAAGGGATAGCTTTTGTGGGGGAGTTCCATGGAACGTCACCACAAAAGATAAGGGTTTTCCACAATAACACCGAATACTAATAACC
>JBHJIV010000046.1:0-15527 GCA_050043105.1 Leptolyngbyaceae cyanobacterium
TCTGGCTGAGAGTCCCACCAGTCGCGAATTGTGCCGATTTGGGCCTTAGTCATATCGGTTTCATGCATGGGCAATGGGGGGGCAACATAGGGGCATTGCGTGTAGCGCCGTTCCATGTAACGGCGCTACATGGGGTTTGGCTTATTGCCAATCGTTACCGACATCCATATTGGCTTCGGCGTAAATATAATCGGGGGTGCTGGTTCGGGGCAGCTGTCCCGACTGCACCAGATGGGCCATGGCATCACAAATGACACGGGTGGCCATCAGAGAGGTCATGTCGCTGATGTCATAGGGCGGGGAAACTTCCACCACTTCTAGGCCACAGACCGGGGCATTACGAATAATTTTGCCGAGTAGATATAGCGCCTCACGCGGGAGTAAACCACCTGGCTCAGGCCAGCCAGTACCGGGGACAAACCCAGCATCGATACAGTCAATATCAAAACTGATGTAAACACAGTCAGTGCCATCAAGGGCTCGTTCTAAAGCAAAATCAGCCGCTGCGTCTAATCCCATCTCGGTAATGTCGGTAACCGTGAGAATATTCGTGGCCCGTTCACGACAGACTTTTACCCCCTGACGCGGTACTTGCCAGCCACCAATCCCTAGCTGTACCAGATTCTTTGCGGGTGCGTTCTTCATGTTGGTGGCATGAAACCAGGGACAGGTGTGCATGCGCTCATCCAGGTCGGTTTCTTGGGTGTCAACATGGCGATCAAAATGGATAATGCCGACTTTTTTATCTCCGAGGTGACGACACACGCCGCGCACGGTGGGAAATCCGATGGAGTGGTCTCCGCCCAAAATAATGGGAAACGCACCCGAGCTAAAAATGTGAGCAATCCCCTTTGAAATTTGGTCAAACGATTTTTCGTTATTGGCGGGAATGGTAAAAATATCGCCTACATCACACAAGGTGATTTGTTCTCTGAGATCAATACCCATTTCAAAGTTGTAGGGCGTATAGAGGGCGGAAATTCGTCGGATACCTTGAGGACCAAATCGGGTACCAGGACGATAGGTGGTGCCAGAGTCGTGGGGAACGCCCACAATAGCGACATCATAGCCGCCTACTTTACGTACGTCTTCTATGTAGGGAGCTTTGAGAAAGGTGTTGATGCCGGCGTAGTGGGGTAGCTCACCGCGAGAAAAGGTGGGAATGGTGCGATCGCGAATGCTATCAGCCGCCTCTAACCCATACTCTAACCCTTGAGAAACTTCCTGCTGCCAACCTGTCAGAGGTAGTTGCGCCTCGCGCTCTAGAGCACGATTAGCCTCTGAATCTGGACTACGAAATGTGGGGGTATCACTCATAATGTCAGTGCGTAACGCTAACGTAGCGGAAATAACAACTCGCTATTGAAACCAAAAGAGATTACAAACTCGAAAGCCCGAGAGAATCCCTAGCAGACTCGATCTGCTGAATGGTTTCTCCCGGGCTTTTATCCCGCCGTGTACCAGAAAACTGGCGGTTTCTCTCGGTCCAGACACCTAACACTAACGCGCTAAATCGGAACCCTAGAAACCTGCTTTGTTGGCTCCAGTATTAAAGCTGATCACGCTTCGAGAAGTATCTTGTGTTACCAAACCCTGAATTAAATTGTGACGTATTATTTTCAATGGCAAGAGAAATAAAGATTGCATTTTAAAAACTTACGTCTTGAATCACACCATTAGCTGACACGGAATACTAGATAAGTGGGCCTCACACCTCCTCCAATTTGGTCAGAACACACGTCTAGTAACTATGGAGCATCAGCATTTTAATGGCAGGAATGGCAGGGTGGATTAAATTTGTTGTAATCGGTCTGATGGGTGTCCTGAGCCTATGTCTGACACTCCCCGCTGCCGATGCGGCAGCGCCTTCAGACGATGTTCGCTCTCCTATCGAGTCAAGCGACGGTCATGCCCCAGAGATACAAATTGCCCCCCAACTGACAAATCCAGCTGAAATTCCCCTGGCCGAAACCCGACCCGCATCCCCCCGCACCTGGTTTGGTGAGACCTTCGTTGCTGAGCCAGTGCCTGAGCGCTCTGAATTGGAAGAGTTGGAAGCCATGGACACAACTGTAGAACAGTGGCTATCGTCAGTGAAACATTTCTTTAACGGTCGCTAGGGCCAGATCATGGACTTTCAGATTCGTCTAGCGCAAGCGTCAGACATTGAGCATCTGCCTACTATTGAAAAAGCGGCCGCTCAGCGCTACGGGGCCTACTTACCCAAGCTGGGGCTGACTCCAGACAAGCTGGACGATATTGTTTCTACTGATTTCCTACGTCAGTCCCTATACAAGAGGCATTTATGGGTTGCTGCTGGCTGTGAGAACCATCGGCCGGTGGGCTTTGTTGTGGTTGACCGTCTACTCCAGGGTTACTTTGTCATAGAGCTGGATGTTTTACCTGACTATGGTCGACAAGGCATTGGGTCAGCCTTGATGCAGCAAGTCATTGCCACGGCTAGAAATCAAGGGTTGGCCAAGGTAACTTTGACCACATTTCGTCATGTCCCCTGGACAGTTCCTTTTTACCAGCAGTTAGGATTTAAAATTGTTGTGCCAGCGGATTACACTCCAGAAATCCGTGCCATTGTGGACCATGAAACACGTCATGGGTTTAGTCGTCAGGTGCGAGTAGTAATGCAGTGGCCGATTTCACCTCCCAGCCAACCACCGACTCACTGGCTGCCAAACTAGAGCAACAGGTCCAAACAATAGGGTTTCACCGATTTGGCATAGTCGCCATAGCCCCTGAACCCACATCTCAAGAACACACCATGCAGACTCGGTTAAAGCAATGGGTAAACCGAGGATATCAGGCAGATATGGGCTGGATGGCAAATCCCAAACGGCAAGATATCCGGCGGGTTATGCCAGAGGTGCGCTCTATTATTTGCGTTGCCTTAAACTACTACACTCCCCAACAGCGACCTGATGGCCCTGAGTATGGAAAGATTGCCCGCTATGGCTGGGGGCGTGACTATCATCGGGTGATGCATAAAAAACTAAAGCAGCTTTCCCTGTGGCTGCAGACCCAGAACGATGGTCAAAGTGAGCCTATTTTGACTCGCTATTACGCCGATACCGGCCCGGTGCAGGATAAATTTTGGGCGCAGGAAGCAGGGCTGGGTTGGGTGGCCATATATGGCAATGTCTTTACCCGTGACTATGGCTCCTGGGTATTTTTGGGCGAGATTCTAACCAATCTGGTCCTGCCTGCCTCTCGCCCCCACACCAACCATTGCGGCACCTGTCGCCGCTGTATTGACGCCTGCCCCACCGAGGCCATTCGGACCCCTGGTGTTGTCGATGCCAACCGCTGTATTGCCTACCACACCATCGAAAACCGTAGTGAACAGCTACCCGCTCATGTGGGCAGTCATCTCAATAACTGGGTGGCAGGCTGCGATATCTGCCAGGATGTTTGCCCATGGAACGAACGGTTTGCTCAACCCACCGATGTTGCTGAGTTTGCCCCTTACCCAGGTAATGTGGCGCCAAAGCTAGAAGAGCTAGCCGATCTCAGTGAGCAAGCATGGCATCAAAAATTTCCAGCATCCGCCCTCAGACGCATCAAACCTGCCATGTGGCGACGCAATGCTAACGCCGCTTTAGCCAACCAGGGTGAGTAGTTTTGAGTTAGGCCGCCTTTAGACAGCCAAACGGCTGTTAACTCCAAACTACCCTGTCTCTAAATCGCCAGCTTTGCCGAGGCCGCTGTTAATACATAGGCGTAGTCCGAACGCTTTAGGACAGTACACACCTCGTCATAATTATCGATGAGGTCTGAAACTCTCTGGTGCACTAGCTTCATAGCAGGCCGGGAACTGGGTCGATGCTGCAGCGATAAAAACCGACACAGACGCTGGGCCGTAGTGCTATGAACATTGGGATCAATCAGGTCAGTCTCATAGGTAAGGCTCAGGTGGGGGACTTGAGAAACAATAGCGGCTTCGGCAATCCGCTGTTCATCTAGCTGCTTTAGAGTCGCCAGCAGAGCCTGGGGATCAACCTGGCGGCTGGTGGGTTGCTGCGCTTTAAGCACTGCGATCGCATGGCGCATCAAATCCAGCCGCTGCAGATGAATAACCCGATAGCCCTGGCGATGGAGGATGCCCATAAAGCGATAGGGCTCGCTCATTCCATGGGTCACGATTAAATCTGCAGCCGATAGCTTGAACCCAAATAAGTAGCTTGAACAGGAAAGCCCGCAACATTGAACATACTGCAGTGGGAAAAAATGACGCTGATTTAGCAAAGGCTCGACAGTCCAGGTAGGGGGTAGAGGCCCGTGGCAAGTGTCAATCGCCTCCTGCCGCAATAAATCAATCGCGATATGAGCACCACTAAACCCCGCCCCAAACAAAACAAAGCGATGAGCTGGCATGGCGCGGCTACGGTTGATCAACCCTTGCAGCTGATGGGCAAACCAAGAAGAATGTGTAGATGGCATAGGCTGACTGCTGACCCTGAGATATCCCAGTATTCCCTGTAAGTCTGCCCTAATTGATTCTAATTAAACTTATTTGAGCTAACACACCAGGATTCACCCTTCACAGAGTAAACCATCATGTATCTATAGAGATGTCCTAATAGCCGGATAATCAGAGTAAAGAAGAGAGTAGGATTATCTATACTGTCTATCCGCTTGCTATGAGTCCGCTACGTACCCCACTCTACGATTTATGTGCTCCAGACGCCCGTATGACTGCATTTTCTGGCTGGGAAATGCCCGTACAGTTTAGCGGCATTAAGCAAGAACATGGGTCCGTGCGTACAGCCGTGGGCATCTTTGATATCTCCCATATGGGAAAATTTGTGTTGGCTGGGGACAATGTGTCTGGGGACAATGTGTTGCGATCACTACAGCATCTGGTGCCCTCTGATCTAAGCAAACTCTCCCCTGGCAAAGCTCAGTACACCGTATTGCTCAATCCCCAGGGCGGTATTATTGACGACCTGATTATTTACGATGAAGGTGAACAGGTGAGCCTGATTGTAAATGCCGCAACAACAGACAAAGACAAATCCTGGTTGCTCGAACACCTCTCAGATATTAACCTTCAGGATCTCTCTCAAACCCACGCTCTCATAGCGGTGCAAGGTCCCAAAGCCCTCGAAACGCTGCAGCTGCTCACAGATATTGAACTCAGCACAATTCCTCGCTACAACCACGCACGGGGTCATGTACTCAACCATAGTGCCTTTCTTGCCCGCACCGGCTACACCGGAGAAGATGGCTTTGAAGTCATGGTGGAGGCCGAGTCGGCGGCTGACATCTGGCAGGCACTGCAAGACCATGGCGCTCAGCCTTGCGGTCTTGGTGCACGAGATACCCTCAGACTCGAAGCGGCCATGGCACTCTATGGTCAAGACATTAATGATGAAACCACACCGCTAGAAGGAGGGCTCAGCTGGCTGGTTCATTTAGATAAGGTACAAAACTTTATGGGGCGAGATATCCTCGCTAAACAAAAAGCAGAGGGAGTTACCCGTCGACTGGTCGGGCTACAGCTAGAAGGTCGCAACATTGCTCGTCACGACTATCCAGTTATCCAGGATGACAAACCAGTAGGTATTGTTACTAGTGGCACTCTGTCTCCTACACTAGGATATCCAGTGGCACTAGCCTATGTACCCATTGAGCTAGCCAAAGTGGGCACAGTGATTAATGTCCAAATCCGTCAAAAGATAGTGCCAGCTATAGTGGTGAAGAAGCCATTTTATAAGGCTTTGAAGTAGCTTTACCTACCTGTTAGCATTCAGATTAAGACTTAACTGCTTATAGTGCTCTTTATATTCTTCTAGAGAAGACACTGTATTTGGCGAAACATTGAAAGAGCTTTGCCTAAAAGGATTATTCCAATAACTCCCTTGAGTGATATTTTGGAACTCTAATCCACATCTCCAACAGACAGTTTGATTTATGTCATTAATATAGGCACCACACACATGCTTATGTACAAGCTTACTGTTAGATTGAAGCTCCTCAATTCCAGTTTCCAGGCCAAAAACTGCCGATAAGTGTTCTAACTGAGTATCCAAAAGATATCTGGTTTTCTTTCTATCTTTTCTTTTGTAAGCTGAACCACATGCAGATTTTAGATCAGATATTAAACCAAAATTTACCAGTCGAACGGCAGCAGCTTCGTAACTCACGCCAAAATGTTTCGCAACTAAAGTAATTGTCAAATATCTAATATTTAAAGGAGTGCTAACGAGCTTACGCACATATTCACTAGGCATCAGCAGTTCAGCAGCAAATTTTTCTGCATTCCACTCTAAAGCTATAGATTCATTTTCTGGTCCACAAAGATAGCTCTTAGTCTTAAAGTCATACAAATAATGATGCAGTTCATGCCCTAACGTAAACCTCTGTAAGACCGTTGGGTGGTTTTTGTTCAGTCCTATAATTGATATGTCTTCATCTTTATAACAAAAACCTTTAAGCTTCATATAAAAATCATTTGGAAAGCTTTCAAACGAAATAATTATTCCTAAATCTAAAGCTATTTGATAAACATTTATGGGTAGTTGATACAGAGAATGTTCGTGCCTTAAAGTATCAGCTCTCCTTTTCAAAGTAGAAGCTGAAATTTTTTTATTTAATATGCTTCTTGAATTATTTGTTTTGATTATAGATGTTCGTGTTTTCTGTTTTTCTCCCCTATTAAAAGGAGTTTTATTGAGACGAATCTCCTTACCGTGAATTTTTTTATGAAATCCTATAACGTCCACTACATAAGCTTGACAAGCCTTGATGTCAGAAGATTGATTATGTTCTATCTCAGATAAATCAAAATATCCTTTAAAGACATGATGAGTCGGGCAACTGTAAAGACAAATAAGGTCGTAGATTTCACGTAAATATCTATCAACACAGCCCCGCTCAATTATCTCAATAGTTTCTTTGGGCAGCTGTGTTAGCTTAGAAACTTCATCAATAGCCTCAAACCCTGCTAGCCTTCTAGCTTGAGCAAGGTTTTCACCTACTTGCTTCTCGGAGGCAGATTTTTGAGTAGAACTATCAATTGCATTCACTGGCGTATGCATATTTTCTTTATTTAGACCAGGAAGAAGAAGTGATACACATGAACTATGATACTCCTTACTTGATAATCATAATTGACAATAATCCTCTAAATAGTTGAGTAAATCTAGATATAGTGCTTTCGGAAGATGATCAACGAAGTAGCACTCAACATACAGTGGCAATGTCCAAGATTGAAAACTATAATATGCTCAATGGAGTTCAAATGTATGCATGATGTCTCATCCACTTGATGAATCAAGCTCTTCAGGCTGTAATGATTCTAATAAAGATGCCTTCATATTCCAAGGCGAGTTTACTGAGCAGATAGACATTTTTTCCTATTCTGAAGTAGATGTGCCCTACATAGACGAGCAGCTTTGTAGAGATAGTGCTGGTTGGTACAGTCAAAGAGATTTGAATGAGGCTAAATTACTTCTGAGATTTCTAAAAGAATCAGGCGAACCCCTGACAAAGCTTCAGCTTGCTCGTTTAAGGTATCCTAAAATATTTAGAATGCGTTCCACAGGCTTTACCGATCCTGAAGGAAAGCGTTGGGATATTGCAACAATTCTTCAGAACAAGTACGTTGAGAAAGTTGGGAGGCTGCTTCGCAGCATTAGTGACAACATCAATAGAAAACTAGATGATCTGAATAACGATATCAGTCAAAAAGTAGCATTTCTCAAAAGTGTGTCACTTGCAATTCAAATTGATCAAGATGAGATGGGTAGAGCACTCTATGTGTATCAGGGGCCGGACTGGGTTCAACCCCTAGAAGTTATAGAGATGTATCTTTCTTGGACAGAATTGCATCAGACTAGAAATAGCAGACTAAATCGCTTAGCCAATGAGCTTTTAAGGACTCATGATGTTCAAATATTTGGACAACTAAATAATGACGATTTACCTGGAATTGATGAGCTTATGAATACTGACTTTGCAGCAGAAACCTAAGCTACAAGGCTCTCAGATACGGCAAAACACACTCAGTTAGTAAAGGTGCCAGCTCAATGGCGTAATCCTCAGCCATAATGGGTATCCACTGCAGTTCAGCAATTTCGTTAGAGGCCGTGGGAGTACCAATCAAATCCCCTTGGAAAACAGTGGCCACCAGCTGAGTATCGGCTTCGTTAGCAGCAATAGTTTCAAATTTCCCCAGCAGTGTCAGCGAGCAGGGGGCAATTTCACAGCTCAGTTCTTCGCGCACTTCACGCTGAATAGCTGCTTCCGCATTCTCCCCAGGCTCAAACTTGCCACCAGGGAACATAAATTTGTCGGTATTTTTCTTACGGACAGTGAGCAATTGATGATTTGCAACAACCGCATACGCAACAACATAAATTACAGATCCGGACACAGCTTCAAAATCTAAGAAGGATGAAGCAATCCTAACGTTTCAAATTACCCCAGTGTCAATGCTAAACACTGAGACGTTTTAGCAATTGCTGAGGGAATAAATCAATTTAGAGCAGTGGCTATTTAACGACCTCTTATAGCTAAAACCATCCCGAGGATAAGCAACGCCACACCTTAAACATCAAAGACCAGCGCTCTGTAGAAAAAAAGCGCTGGAACCCAGGAACTTTTTTAACATCAGAATAGACTGTCTACTAAATCTCACTGTCCAACTCCTACACTTCACACCCAAATGTTAGAAAATCTTCTCTCTTTTCTACTTGGTTGGACCACTGGTAGCTACTGTAACGCTACGCTCGCCGGTACCGAAATACCGGCCCTCGCAGCATCCTCAAAAAGTATTGACACAGTAGGCATACCGGTAACCCATACCTATACCGTCAGAGAAGATGTCATCGCCTTGCGTGTAGAAGTTGGTGAATTAGCCCGTGGTAAACAAGTTGTTTATGAAGCTGAGCCTGGGGAAGACATTAGAAGAGAAGGTTGGGTATCGCGTCAGGGGCAATTTATCGGTCAACTGGTCCCCGACACAACCAATATGATTTGGTTGGCCGATCAATATGTAGGCCCTAAACTCAACACCAACTGTATTGATGACCCCAGCCATTATCAAATTTTGACCAGCGATGGCACTGAGGTTAAACCCAAAAGTGTCTATCGCAAGAGCAATATTAGGGCCATGGCAGAAACAGGCCCGTGGCGATTTGAATGGCCCATGACGCACACCATCTTCTTGGAGCTGCCCGATACTCTAACGGTGGGTGAAACCTATCAGCTCAGATTTGGTGAAAATGGTTTACAAAACACTAGTTTCATCTATAAACCTGAACAAACTCGTAGTGAAGCGGTGCAAATATCTCATCTCGGGTTTGACCCAGATGATTCAGCCAAAGTTGCATTCTTATCCACATGGATGGGGAAGGGTGGTGGCCTTGACTACGCGACAGACAAGTCATTTTGGCTGATTGACACAGCCACAGGCAACAAAGTTTACGAAGGTAAAACCGCCTTATCGCAGTCCAAAGAATACAGGGACTTACAAGATAGAAACCATAATGAGACCGATATCTTTATTATGGACTTCAGCGAATTTTCCACCCCTGGGCAGTATCGGGTTTACGTAGATGGGGTGGGTACATCCTATGAGTTTGAAATTGGTGAAAACACATGGCGTGATGCATTTTATGTTTCCGCTCGGGGGATGTACCATCAACGCAGCGGGATTGCCTTAACACAACCCTACACTGACTATCAGCGTCCTCGACCGTTTCATCCGGACGATGGCATGGTGATTTACCGCTCCACCGTGCCCATAATGGATACCCGGATGGGGTTTAACTATTGGGATGGCATTAATGCGTTTGAAGCATTAGTAAATACTCGTACCGATGAAGAGGTGCCGGATGCCTGGGGTGGATGGATGGATGCCGGTGATTGGGACCGTCGGATCTCCCATCTGCACGTCAGTCGCTCATTTCTAGAACTGGTAGAACTTCACCCAGACTTCTTTAACCCGATTAAGCTAAACCTGCCTGAATCCAACAATACCCTCCCAGACATTATGGATGAGGCCCTATGGGGATTAGATGTATTTCGCCGTTTACAGACTGAAGCGGGCGGCATTCCAGGAGGGATTGAATCGGCTGAGCATCCGATCAAACCCCAGGGAAGTTGGCAAGAATCACAGACGGTCATGGTCTATGGCCCAGGAATTTGGTCAAGTTACTTTTCTGCCAATGTGGCAACTCGAGCCGCCTATGTGCTGCAAAATTACGATGAGGCGTTAGCCCAGACCTATCAAGATAGTGCAATTCGGGCCATGAACTGGGCTGAGGCTGAACTCGCTAAAAAGACAGAAGAACAGTATGAGATTGTTCACTCAAACCGCAATCTGGCGGCGGCTGAGCTTTATCGCCTAACGGGTGATGACAAGTGGCATCAGATTTTTCTCGACACCACTGTGTTTAAGAATGCTGATGCCTCTATCTCACCCCATAGTCATTCTGACCAGAGTCACTCGGCCTTTGTCTATAGTCGTACTGAGCAACCAACGGTCAATAAGACAATCCAAAAAAATGCGACCGATGCCATCATTCGCACCGCCAAAACTGATATCAAAAATATCGAGCGCACCGGATTTAAGTGGAACGCAGATCCGAGTGGGTTAATTGGCTGGGGCTCCATGACCACACCCAAAACTCGCGCACTTTTCCACGCCCATACCCTAACGGGGGATGACGCTTATTTACGGGCTGGCATTTTGGCGACTCAGTTTGCAGCAGGGGCCAACCCCAACAATATTATGTACACCCTTGGTCTTGGTCATAGAAACCCCCAGATGCCTCTAATGGGAGATGTTCGCGCATTGGGCCAAGAGCCCCCGCCAGGCATCACAGTCTATGGCCCGATGGATGTTCAAAATCCCAATGGCCATGCGGGGGGATGGGAAGGGCCCATCAAGAAATTTGCGGATGAAATGAGTCCTTCACCGTGGGAGTGGCCCACATCTGAGGCCTATTTTGATTCGTTCTACTATGTACCTGTGACTGAATTCACCGTACATCAGTCCATCGGCCCCACTGCCTACAGCTGGGGTTACATCGCAGCAAACGACAAAGATTAAGCCAGTTTTCTAATGACATGAGAGCATCGTACTGTTCTCATGTCGTTAGATTATGACCCAGCCCAACTGCCGCATTAAAATTATCAACGGCAATACCTGTCAACCGATGACGGCCAACATTGACCTGTCTGCCCAGACAGTTAAGTATGCCAGCACTGAGATAGTCACGGTGCAGCCGCAAACCGGTCCTGAATCTATCGAGAGTTTTTATGATGAGTATTTGGCCATTCCCGGTATTTTAGAGCAGATTATTCTGGATACCGATGCCGATGCGTTTATTTTGGCCTGCTGGGGAGATCCGGGCATAGAAGCAGCCCGTGAGATTACCTCAAAGCCCGTAGTGGGCATTGCTGAGGCTAGTCTTTATGTCGCCAACATGATAGCGGCTAAATGGAGCGTGGTAACAACACTCCATAGGGTGCGAGACATGGTGGAAAAAACAATCCAAAAAACAGGGCTGACTGAGCGCTGTGCCTCGGTTCGCACTACAAAACTTTCGGTCTTAGATACGGAAAAGAATCGGGCGGACACATTAGACGTGCTGACTGAAGCGAGTCGACTAGCCATCCACACCGATGGAGCTGAGGCGATCTGTCTGGGCTGTGCTGGCATGAGCGGTCTAGAGCAACAGTTAGAAGCGCGTTTGGGGGTGCCTGTCATTGATGCCGTAGCGGCGGCTGTAAAAATGGCAGAGTCTTTGGTGTGTCTGGGGAAAATAACTAGCAAACAGCTCACTTATCGGTTGCCAGAATGTAAAGAAATTAAAGGCTATCGCTCTCACTTTCAAGCCAAAAATCTTCGTAGTTAGAGACGAAAAAGTTAAGGAATATTTCATCTCATAGAGTTAATTCTGTCCTGATACGTTGTGAGCTGTACCAGTAATAAAAAGCGTCATCTTAGATACATTTAGCCCCATTAAAGGAGATAGTGTGTAGGTGTAGGGGCTTTAGAAATAGTAACCTGTAGGGCTTTATTGATTAGGATAGTAGATGGTTCAAGATCCTAATCGGTCCTATTTGTTAGGACATTTGCCCATCGGTCTACGATGACTTTTTTCCCTCGTGTGTGCTCCTTAGGTGTGACTAATGTTTAAATCAACAACTTTCAAGTCAACAGTGTTTAAATTCGCTGGCCTGGCCTTACCGATAGTGTTGGCAACCGCTGCACAAGCTAGCGATGAAATGAGATTAGCGCTTGGTTTTTCTTCTACCCAGGCCAGTGGCGAAACTGTTGGTTCTTACGGTTTGGCAAACATTGCCAATCGCGATACCAATGGTGAATTTTGTTTAGGCTACGCCGATCGTGCCCCAGACCATGTTCTCACTTTAGAAGAAGATTTTACTGACCTGACGATTGCTGTCAACAGCGGCGGTGCCGATACAACGTTGCTGATTCAAGGCCCTAACAACAGCACCATTCGCTGCAACGATAGTGCCAGCCGCCAAAATCGTGATGCTAAAATTCAAGACACTTTTTCTCAAGGTACCTACAAACTGTGGATTGGCTCGTTTGAGCCAGAAGGCCGTCATCGCTACACCCTCAGAATTAGCGAATAGATTTAGCCTGTGGGCATACGGCATGCCAACCAGGTGTTTGCTTATCAGACCCTAATAAACAGGGCGCGATAGACCGGTTTGCCCTGGCTGAGGGTAACCCGCTCACGGTCTGTTTGAGCCGGTAGGGGATTATGGGCTAACCAGGGTCCGGCTGTGTCGGGGGACGGATCAAAAGAGCGCTGAAACAGAGGATTTTCAGAGAATACGTCAACCATATCCTCAGCCACGGTTTCCACATCGGATTGAAGCCAGACCCAAGCACCAGACAGCAGATACTCAGCCAAATCGGCCACTAGCTGAGGTTGAACAACCCGTCGCTTTTGATGACGCTTTTTAAACCAAGGGTCAGGGAATTGGATGCTGACCCTCTGGGGAGGGTGAGGCAAACTAGCGAGCAGAGGCTGCAACGAGTTGTTGGCGTTGCAAAACAGCGCGTGCAGGTTGTTTAACCCCAGCTGGTCACGGTGCTTTAAGCATTGCTCCACCAGTGGTTCACGGATTTCTAACCCGATAAAGTTCCAGTCTGGACAGAGCTGTGCCATATCCGTAATGAAATACCCCTTAGCACAGCCAATGTCTAGGTGTAATGGCTGCTGTGGCTGGCCAAATACATCTGCCCAGCAGGGGGGGGTTACTGGAGTAGCATAGCGAATATGAAAGGGGTTAACGTGCTGGCGCACACGGGACATGGTCGGAACAGGGGATGATAGGGCCTATCTACACTATCAACTCCTATGGCTCTTTTGGCTCGTTTTGCGGTGGTTAGCGATCTTCATGTTGCTCTGCCCCATACCGTGTGGGATTCGCCTAACCGATTTCACTTAGTGGAAGTGAGTATTCCGGCATTTGAACAGATTTTAGGCCATCTAGAGCAGGTGGGTATTGACTTTTTGCTGTTGCCTGGCGATCTGGTTCAGCATGGTGAACGGGAAAACCATGAGTGGCTGGTTCGTCGCTTAAAGCAGCTACCGTTCCCGGTTTATGTGGTGCCGGGCAACCATGATGTGGTGAGATATGGGGGGTGCGATCGCACCATTTCCCTAGACGAATTTACCCGTCTGTACCAAGACTTTGGCTACACAGAGCCTCGTCCTTACTATCACCATAAAATTCTCGACGGGCTGCATCTGATTGGGCTTAACTCCAATGGCTTTGCAGCCGATGGCGACCCTTTTTACACCGGCTGGCTTGACCCAGAACAGCTAGACTGGCTAGACCAGCAGCTGGCCCAGCTAACCGACCAGCTCACCCTGGTTATGCTCCACCACAATGCCCTGGAGCATCTGCCCCGTCAGTCCCGTAGCCGCATGGGTCAACGCTACATGGTCAAAAACGCCCGTGACCTAACCCAACGGTTGCAAACAGCAGGCATCCCGTTAATGCTCACCGGACATTTACACGTACAGGACGTTGCCCAGGCAGGGCAGCTTTATGAAGTCACCACCGGCTCTCTAGTCAGCTATCCCCACCCGTATCGCATCTGCGAACTCACCACAGCACAGAGTGGCTACCGACTAGCCATTAACTCTCACCGCATTGAGTCAGTTCCCGATTGGCCGACGTTACAACCCACATCCCATCAATGGATGGTTGATCGATCGTTTCCTTTTATGATGAAGCTGCTCACCAGTGCTCCTCTAAACCTGCCCCCGACTGAGGCAGAGCAGTATGCGCCAGCTTTACAGGACTTCTGGACTGCAATTGCCGCTGGTGATGCTCTATTTGACTATCCTGAGTTGCCCCCTAAGCTGCAGCACTATCTCAAAACATTTAGTGCCACAGATGCAGATGGGCGGCCTCACTGCATTGATAACGACGCTACCCTGTGGCTAGAGACGGGGGCGGCCTCCTTTGTAAAGAAAACCCCGACCCTATAGGGACCGGGGCAATTGCCAAGTTAGTTGTAATTGCTTAAATGCACCGGGCATTTCTAAAGCCATCTTTACGGTAGCAGGGGATTTCATTAAACAGCATGGTCGATGAAATCTGAAAAAGCTAGCAATCACGTATCGTCGACCGTAGACAGCTTTTAAAGTCAGCTTTTGCCAATAATCGCTGAAACAGCCTTGACACCCATTCTGTCACTAAGGACAGCCCCTTAATTTCAAACGATACAGATGTTCCATGGAACGTCTTACCTTCGCCATGCACATCAAATCCATTCACCATATCGCCATCATCTGCTCAAACTACGCTCGTTCTAAGCATTTTTACACCACTATCTTGGGTGCTAAGGTCATTTGCGAAACCTGGCGAGAACAGCGGCAGTCTTACAAGCTCGATCTGCACATGGGCAATGCCCAGATTGAACTGTTTTCATTTCCTAAGCCACCGGCGCGTCCGACCCGGCCTGAAGCCTGCGGACTACGTCACTTGGCCCTAGCTGTAGAAAACCTGGAAAGCGCGATCGCACACCTCCAAGGTCACGACATTGCAGTTGAACCGATTCGACTAGACGAACTGACCGATAAACGGTTTACCTTTTTCCAAGACCCCGATGGTCTACCGCTAGAACTTTATGAAATCCCGCAGTGTCACTATGGCTAAATTGCCATGACCTGGGCATCAAAAATTTTTAACCGTATTTTTCGCCATCGCTAATTAACTCGAACGCCCATAATCAAAGGCATTTATAAATATCTATGTACTTTCTGTGACACGAAACTTAAGATTTTGTGATCTCACGCACGGTTGAGGAGGCTTACACCGAAGTAGAGTTAGGACATATGAGGAAACTATATTTCTAAACTGCCTGCTCGCAAGGGTTTGGCACTATGATAGGCAAGGCCGTCTATGGCCGGGGCTATAACTATAGCGAAGGGGGGCTGACGAGATAGTAAGCCCCCCATCGCAATTGGAGATGCAAATTTTTAAGCAAAAAGCAGAAGCAATTACGACAA
>JBHJIV010000047.1:0-5559 GCA_050043105.1 Leptolyngbyaceae cyanobacterium
CTCGTCACCAACCTTTCCACACCTGCCTGTGCTAAGGCAAAGTCAAGCGGCGAATATGTCGAAGGTGTACAGTACGCCTTAAATAAACTGTATCCAATCCCCAACGTCTATACCTATGTTGATCTCGGTCATTCTGGATGGTTAGGCTGGGACAGCGCCTTTGGTCCGACAGTGACACTGATCGCTGACATGATTAAGGACACCCAAGCTGGTGTGAACACAGTGGATGGTTTTATTTCCAATACCTCCGGCAGCACCCCGACAGTTGAGCCATTTATTAAAGAATTTGCAGGTAGTCAGCCGAGCCGCTCCTCTGATTTCTACGATTGGAACCCTATGCTGATGAAGTCGGCTATATGGGAGCGATGTACGATGCTTTTGTGGCTGCAAGTCTGCCACCAAGGATCGGTATGTTAGTGGATACCAGCCGTAACGGATGGGGCGGTCCAAATCGTCCGACCGCTGCCAGCACCTCTACAGATGTGAATACTTTTGTAGAAGAGTCTCGCATTGACAGACGACCTCATCGCGGTGGCTGGTGTAACCAGATCGGCATGGGTATTGGTGAACGTCCGGTTGTAGAACCCTATAAGCATTTTGACGCCTTTGTATGGGTAAAACCTCCGGGAGAATCTGATGGTGTCAGCGAAGCCGACATTATCGACCCAGATGATCCAGCCAAAGGGTTTGACGGGATGTGCGATCCAAACGCGACCAATCGAGACAACCCGCAATATTCGACCACTGCCATGGCTGGTGCCCCCCATGCCGGACGGTGGTTTACAGAGCAGTTTAAGATGCTGGTCGAAAATGCCTATCCTCCACTTTTATCTTCTCTGTCTACTTCCACTCTCTTGCCCTCTCGCTAGACTGCACTGAGCAATCTACGGGCTCTACTACGGTCCCACAACTCTAGGAGTGTGTTGTAGAACACTCTGTAAAGGGCTATGCGGTAACTTTCTCTTTAGACCAGACGCCGTTTTATCTTCGTCGTACTGTTCTTGAATTGCTGCCCAAGCGGCTTGCTCTGCCTTCGTAGAGATAGGTCTGCTATGTCGCATCGACCAGAACGGGGCAGACTTGTTTCGCTATATTGTCAATTCAGCAAAAATCCAGCCTACACAGGCTGGATTTTTGCTGTTAGGTTTGCCCCAGTGCAGTTATCACCAGGCTATAGAGTAGAAAGGTACTCAACTATACGCCAGCGGGTACTTTTAAATTACTAGCGTTGTTGCCGTTGCTTTTGAGGGCTTCACCATCGATGAAAGAGCGCAGCATCCACGCCATTTCCTCGTGTTGTGCCATCAGACCGGTTAAGAAGTCTGCAGTGCCTTCATCTCCATATTTATCTGCACACTGCTTAATGTGAGTGCGCAGGTTACGAATTAGCTGCTCATGATCAACCACCAAGCGAGCGACCATTTCATTTGCGTTTGGTAAATCACCGGGGTGCTCACGCAGAGTGGCATGCTTAAGGAATCCTTCTGCTGTTCCGACAGGGTAACCGCCCAGGGCACGTACACGCTCAGCATAGGCGTCTATATTCTCAGAGATTGCCTCGTAGTGCTCTTCCCAAAGCTGATGTAGCGTACGGAACTGTGGGCCAACCACATCCCAGTGATACTTTTTCGTTTTGATGACAAGCAGATAGGCGTCTGACAGGTCTTGATTTAGTAGGTTTACAACGCCCTGACGTTGTTCTTCTGATAGTCCAATATTAAGGGGTCTCATATTTTTTGTTTTCGTCTACCCTTTTATTACACCAGAGATCAATTTGATGTTCATCTGTCGTAAGGTCGAGTTTTCTCAACGAGAACTCGACCTTACGACAGATGGATAAAGTCTAGAGCAAAGAACAAAACAAGACCATACCAAAAAGATTATCCAGCGACTAAATAGGCGCTAACATCTGTTTGGTGATGGCGCAAACGCTTTAGAGCCTCTCGCTCAAGCTGTCGTACGCGCTCTCGGCTAATGCCCATCTGTTCACCCACTTTGACTAGGGTTAAATGGGTGCCAGTACCTAACCCGTAGCGGAGGGTAATCACCTTACGCTGCTGGGGTGAAAGATAGGTCATGAGCTTCCATAAGTCTTCTTTCAAAGATGTCTGAGTTGTATACTCCTGAGGAGTTATACTGTCATCTTCAATTAGGTCTCCTAGATCGCTGTTTTCATTGTCACCGATACGTAGATCTAATGAGAGCGGCTGGCGGCCTTGCTGGAGCAGATTGCGAATCTCTTGAGGTTTTAGTGATAGTGCTTCGGCTAGCTCGGCAACAGTGGCAGGTCTCTTTAGTTTTTGAGATAGCTGGCGCTGCTTTTTGCGAAGCTTAGTGAGTTTCTCATTAATGTGAATGGGTAAACGAATTGTGCGACTTTTTTCTGCGATCGCACGCGTCATTGCCTGACGAATCCACCAGTAAGCATACGTAGAAAACCGATATCCTTTACCGGGGTCAAACTTCTCCACACCGCGCTGTAGTCCGATAGCGCCCTCTTGTACCAGGTCCATCAGTTCTAGACCGTGCTTAAGATACTTTTTAGCAATGGAGACAACTAAACGTAGGTTGGCCTGAACCATCTTATTTTTAGCTCTCTGGCCAGCTCTAATGCTCTGCTCTAACTCAGCCACCGACAGATTAGCCGCTTTAGCCCACTCCTCTTGGCTGGGCCCATGACCCAGGGTTTCCTTAAGGTCCGCCTTTACGGTCTCCAGCTGCATCAGGTGCTGCACTGCCCTACCTAGAGTGACTTCTTCCTCACGAGCCAGTAGGGGCGTGCGACCGATTTCTTGCAGATAAATGTTAATGGAGTCCGTAGACATAGAAGGAGTTGCCATAGATCTAAGCCTTATTGTAATGAAAGCGGAATACGCGAGTCAGAAACCTCAGCTACTGAGCACAAGCCCATTTAAGGGGGTCGCGCGAATAAACCAATTTGAATGTTGCTGATTATTACAGTTACACAGATTTGATAAATCCATCTAAAGGAATAGGTTTTACTACTAGCCTGGTAAATATTAGAGCTTGCTGATGAGAATTTCGTTGATGCTAATGACACTCCGGAGCCAGATAAGTCTGAACCAGACGCTGAGACAGAGTCTTTTCTACTAGAGGAAGAATGAGAAACAACGACCTCATCAGCAACAAACCGCACAACGTGTTTTTACAAAAAATATCTATCCACAGACAGATAGGGATGGTGTCATCAGCTGCTATCTTCGCTATATAAACATGGTATAGTGATAGGCATAACGAGTTAGATATCACTTGCTAAAAATAATTGGCTGTGTTGAGATTAGTGCTGCTTCAGGGTTAGCAACTGCAGCCGGTAGCTACGATACGAAAACCGCCAGCTACGCTGCAAGCCGCCTGTGCTCTTATAGGTATAGAGTTTCAGACCTGATCACCAGGCAGCAATGGGCTAAATCAGGTGGGCGGACTTAAAACAGCCCCTGATACGATTAATCACCTCGAAAACAATTTAAATGAGTTTAAATAGTAGAGAACCCTTTCAAGGGGCCGTATATAACCCGGCGTACCCTGGTGAGCTAGAAGCGATTTTTCGCAATGACTACAGTGATGACGGTCTGCTGCATCAGCTACTGCCGGTACTGGGTAGTTTGTTGAAATGTGACTGTTGCTTTCTTTACCTTCGCCATCCCCATCGTCACCACAGCAGAGTTACTCACTATTGGGCAGCGTCGGACCGATATCCTAGTTTAGTTGAGGCAAACTGGCACCCAGAGTCAAAACAGCTGCTGGAAAGTCCATTATTTTCAGCTGCGATCGCAGCTGAAAATTCAGTATTTATTGATAATGTTGAAGCTGAATATACGGGCCTAAGAGAAATGGATTCCCTGGTGCGAGAAGAGTATTCTCTAGCCCAGGGCCATGTCTTAAAAGAAAACCATCTTTGGGGAGTAATACGTGTTTGCGTTTTTGAGCGTTCCCGCACCTGGATGCAGTTTGATCGATCGTTAGTTATGCATTCTGTTCAACGGTTGCTTCCCAGTGTAATTAACTACGTTGAGGCCGCCTCTCCATAAGCACACGAAGCCGATTAAGCATTCAATTTACAGGCGGCAAACTCATTTTTACGACACGACCTCTCCAAAGGCTCTTTAGGTGCCAACGATAAACTGCATTGAATTTCGAGCTTTGTCAATGCCCTGATTAGAAGACTGTTCTTAAATTGCCGATGGCGCCCTCCGTCTTCGGTCAGCAGCCTTGCAGACGCCTCTGCTCTGTCCGTTTAAGCTGAAGCCTACTGTTTTCTGTAGATATCTCTATCGGCAGAACGAGCAAAATATGTTTACATTAATTTATGGTTTCCATAGATTTTGGTTGCATATCAATTGCATCCCACGTAAAGGGCACTGACGCTTATACATGCTGTTCGATCCATCTCTTCTGATTTCTCAAGGGTTTCTGACCACGTTTGGTACAGAGGTTGCCATCCGCCATCGACATCGAGTGCCACGCGATCGCGCCATGTTGGTGGTTAGCAATCACCGTAGTTTTTTAGATGCACCACTCGTTATGACGGCGCTAGGGTGTCCGGTCCGGTTTGCCTGTCACCACTACATGAGTCAGGTGCCGGTGCTTAAAGATTTGATTTCCGCCATGGGCTGTTTTCCATTAGATGCCCCAGGTAACAGACACCAGAGCTTTTTTCAAACAGCCACTGAGGCTCTTGGGCAAAAACAGCCTGTCGGCATCTTTCCAGAAGGGGCTCAGCCTATGGTGCAAACCACACAGCCCGATCAAATGACCCGGTTTCATCGAGGCTTTGCCCATCTAGCGCTACGGGCACAAATCAAAAATCTAACCATTTTACCTGTCGCGATTTCGTCCCTTGAGGAAACCGTTAGACCCACGGTGCCACTAAAGCTTTTTAGCCTATTTGACCCGTCTGAACCCCTGTTTGACCAGGCAGGGTGGCATCCTGCAGTGCACTACCAGCGGGTAACCCTATCAATTGGTAACCCGATTCAGGTAACCGATGACCACAGAGAAGAGTATCAGGGTAAGCAGGCAGGGCGCTTGGCCAGAGAGTTAACCCACTCCTGCTATGCTGAAATCTCTCAGCTACTTCAGGCAGGCTTCTCTTAATGGTTGCACGATGCTGACTCAACCTATGCGTCTTTTAGCCACGGCTGCAGAACGGCCAGATTTACCATTGCTAGTTTTTTTACCTGGCATGGACGGTAGCGATTTGTCACTGCGGCAGCAGTCAGACGAGCTTAAGAATTGGTTTGATGCCCGCTGCTTTTGCATCCCAGAAAATGACATGACAGACTGGGCAGGGTTAGTCACTCACTTGATTGAGCTAGTCTCTTTAGAAAAAAAATCCCGCCCTCATCGTTTGATCTATTTGTGTGGTGAGTCGTTTGGCGCATGTTTAGCCTTGAAAGCAATTAGCTGTGCGCCAACCCTGTTTGACCGGTTGATTTTGCTCAACCCCGCCTCTTCGTTTAAACAACAGTTCTGGAGCCCCTTTAGTCACACAGTCGTCAAGTGGATGCCTGGCTATGAACTGGGGGCCTTTGGTTTGCT
>JBHJIV010000048.1:0-31237 GCA_050043105.1 Leptolyngbyaceae cyanobacterium
CTCGCGTATCTGGTCTATCGTCTCTCGGTCGCTAACTCCCAATTTCTCTTTGATAATCAATGCGCCCAACGCCATCCGAAATCCTTTCGCTGGTGCCCCCATATCCTCGCTAAACTGACTAGCGTAGATAGATTCAAACTCATCCCATGGGATTATCTCGGCTAGTTTGACCCAACGGTTCTCCGCCGATAACTTGTCCCCAAACGGCAAATAAAAATCTTGGAACGATAGCTGGCCCGGAGAAGAATGTCGGTACAAGAACCAGGTAAGGTGCAAGGGTATAGGGCATTGAAGCTATTTCCGCGTGCACTTAAGCACATAGCTAGAGATTGAAACCACTGCAGAAGCGGGGTGCCTGACTTAAACAGCAAACCCTAGTTAATGCTAGAAGACTTACTAAAACAACTTCGCCAGAAAGAGGCAGAACTTGGCAAGGCTGACCCATCAGGTCTTGCTGCTATTTTTGAATTAAGTTGGCAATCGTTGAGCCTTGGGGCACAGACATTGGGTTGTTTTCTCAGTTTGTTTGGTCTGGCACCGATTTCCCGTAACTTATTGGAGCAAATTCTTGAAAATGAGGAAAACGAGTATCTGCAGGTAGACGATCTCGATAAATACTTAACTGAACTAACGACAAAGTTTTTGTTGCAGGTGACCAGACCCGATACTTATGCTCTGCATGACTCGATACGCGAATGCTTTGGACAAATGTTGTCCAAAATGAGCAACGCTGACGAGTTGAAACGTATTTATTGCCGAGATATCGCTAATGTAGCAAGTCAAATGGACTATGGGCCAAGGCTGGCTCAAATTCAAGAATTTATCCCCCGAATACCGCATATTATTGAGGCTGCTACTACATTACAAAACTGGTTATTAGACAAAGATTTGACGTGGCCATACATATGTTTGGGGCGATTTTATGAAGGTCAAAGCGCGTTTGATCAGGCTGAACTATGGTATGGGCGCTGCTCAGAAGTTAGCCGTCAGCGCTTTGGCGATGAGCATCCTGATGTAGCGACTAGTCTCCACAATCTGGCATTACTCTACCGCGATCAAGGCCGCTACAGCGAGGCTGAACCGCTCTATCAAGAGGCGCTGGCAATGCGTAAACGACTGTTGGGCGATGAGCATCCTTCAACTCAAGTAGTGCGAGATAACCTGCAAAGTTTGCAAGAGTCTCAAAACAAGTAAGCGATTTTGACTAGTTGCGTAAATGGCAACTAGTCAGATTCAAAAAATTATTGAAATAAAAGGATTTATTAGCTGAATTAAATATCAGTGGACTAAAAATGGACTAAATTTTAGCCTAGTTTTCACTGACAAAATTGGTTCTAGCAGGGGCAGTGAATCCTTGAGTTCGAGCAATCCCCCAAAATATACCTCAAGCTGATCGCCTTTTCGCCTGAATAGTCAGATTAGCAGGCAAGCAGAATTCCCAAAGAACGTTGCAACGAGATCGCAACCACCATCACCAACAAACAAGACTGCAACTGCATCACTTGCGATCGCAAAACCAAATCTCAAACGAGATCGATTAATCTCATTTATAGACTTAAATCAAAACTAATTAGTCTCAAAATAAGACAACAGAATTTAGAGTAGAAACTAAGCCCGACATATCATGATCGACTGGCTGAGACCATATGACGAAACAGTACAGGCACTCATGCTCAATTAAGCAGAGAAATAGATATCTGAGACTATAAGATGCTTTGAATGGATTAAAGGTGCGATCGCATCCATAATCTCAAGTCAAGATTAAAATAAATCAATCTAAGACTCAAGATAATAACTAAAATCTCAAAATGAGACGATTAAATTTAGTTTCACAGCCATCCCATTGCCATACCCGTGTCTTAAACATAGACATCAAAGTATTGACATGAGGCTCAATATCCGTAGAGTGTGTCTAACCATAAATCCAGACCAGTCACTGTTTTATGTCCGATTTAGCCAATACCCTAAACGGTGTTACCACCGCAATTACCACCCTTGAGCCTCAAATTTCTCAAGATACGCAGAACCTAATGAGTGTTGAAGCGGTGCAAAAGGTTCTTAATCGTTCCCGTGCATCGGTATATCGCTATGCCTATTCCGACACCTTGATCTTGAATCCACTGTTTGACCATAAACGTCTAATCCCTGATTCAAGACAGCATAAAGAAGAACCACTGATGTTTCATCCCAACGAAGTGGCTCGGTTTGCCCAAGATGTTCTGGGAATTAAGCAAGTCACCATCGAAATAAATCAGCCTACCGAAACCTTGACTCATCAACTGCTGCGTCAGGTACTGTCCGAACTTAAAGTCATTCGCGAGCTAATTGAGCAAGAGCGCTAGGGCGGGGTGTGCATCAATGGTTCAAGACTTGTGTGTTCTACTGGGTCTAGATCCACAAAGCAGTGCTAACCTTAAATCATACGAGCACTGTAAGGTAAACGCTTGGTTTTAACACTGACTGGCCGTAATTTAGCGCAGGCTAGTTGATGTTTGTACTCGTGGATATCATTGGTCAACACATTGCAGAATACTTCTCTATGAACAGACCGCCATAGGGTCACATATTAAACTCAGCCTCTACAACATAATCTCTCAAGGTGTATAGGGTGCAAAGCGACATACACCTCCTCCTCTATATTAATCTTGTATATACCTCCAGCATGGAATCCGCCAGTCAGTTAGAGTCTAATTCTGAGCCTCCCCACAGTCCGTTTGTAGAGCTACTAGGTACGTTTATTGCCTTAGTAACGTTGGCTTTGCCTCTGGTGACCGTTGCTTACTTTTCTTCTACGCCCATCAACACCCTCAACGGGCTACCTTATTCGGCAATACAAACAAACGAATAAGATCTAGCCATACAATGGGTGCTGTCTCCTTTTTCTCCTAAAATGCTATCGGGATAAACGATTTGTAAGTTTATCTTGAGTGCTCATAAGTAGTTGGAGAAGTATCGTGGATTTATCTCGTATTCCTGCTCAACCAAAGCCAGGGTTGATCAACGTACTGATCGAGATTGCAGGCGGCAGCAAGAATAAGTATGAATTTGATAAGGATATTAATGCATTTGCCTTGGACCGCGTCCTCTTTTCGTCGGTTCAGTATCCTTATGATTATGGTTTTGTTCCCAACACCCTGGCGGATGATGGCGATCCCCTAGACGGTATGGTTTTGATGGATGAGCCTACGTTTCCTGGCTGTGTAATTACAGCTAGACCCATCGGTATGCTGGAAATGATCGATGGTGGCGATCGCGACGAGAAAATTTTATGTGTTCCTGACAAAGATCCTCGTTATGTAAATGTTAAAACCCTTGATGACGTTGCCTCTCATCGCTTAGATGAAATTGCAGAGTTCTTCAAAACCTATAAAAACCTAGAGAAAAAAGTAACTGAAATCTTAGGTTGGAAAGGTCTCGATGAGGTCCAGCCACTGGTTGAACAGTGTATCGCAGCGGCTAAGTAGTCCGATCTTTGATGACACTCTCCGAATAGTGGATTAAGCATTACAGGGATACATCAACGTATAAAATGTATCCCTGTAGTGTCTACGGTTTACCTTGTGCCACATCCGGCTACGGCTTGGTTACTTAAGCGGCTAAGCTAAAGCACACAAGGCTTAGTCGTTTTGGAGACCACCAAACTTTCATGAGCACACGCGCGATTTGGGACTATACGCTGTGAGTGTATCTGCCCATATGTCAGGTAAAAAAAGCACACCGGACTCGACTCTCTCCATTAGGGTTTGGGGGGTGCGGGGCAGTGTTCCCACACCCGGTACTAACACAGCTTTCTATGGAGGCAACCCCTCCTGTACTGAAATTCTGGCTGGCCAACAGCGTTTTATTTTTGACGGCGGTACCGGTCTCAGGGTTTTGGGAGAAACGCTTGACCAAGACTCTAACGCGATAGAAGGTCACCTCTTTTTTACCCATACCCAATGGGATCGAATCCAGGGAGTTCCATTTTTTCTGCCGGCGTTTGAACCAGACAACCACTTTCATATCTACGGTGGTATGGCGGCAAATGGGGCATCGATTAAACAGTGTTTGACAACACAAATGCTTAAGCCGGGATTTGCTTTGCCTCTTCAGGCGATGAAGGCGAAGCTCACCTTCCACGACATTACTCCCGGTGACGCGATTCAAATTGACAATATCCAAATTGAACCAATTGGCTTAAACGGTGAGAATAACGCCCTTGGCTATCGTCTTAGCTATCTAGACAAATCAGTGGTGTACGCCACCGATACTGAGGATGACCACATCGATGAAAATCTGGTGTTTTTTGCGCACCAGGCCGATCTATTGATCTACGACGGGATGTATGTGGACATGAGTGAGCAAACTAATCGTTCACCATCGCTCAAGCCATGGCAAGCCGCTATTCAACTGGCTAAAACGGCACAGGTCAAGCGGCTAGCGATGGTTCATTATGGCCCACGTCAAACGGATGCCATCCTAAATACTTTGGCCCATGAACTCAAACATAGTGAGCCTTCGGTGTCGTTGGCTTACGAAGGAATGAGTATCGAGCTGCTGTAGCTTAAAGGGGATTGCGGGAAAAGTTACTGCCCCGACTGGGTCGGCGGCTGTCGTCACCTTTGGGTTTTGCTTTGTTAACCCGCAGCTCGCGGCCAAGCCACTCTGCTCCATCGAGTTCTGCGATCGCTAAATCCTCTTCTTCATCCTTAACCATATTAATAAAGGCTAAGCCACGACGTTTACCAGTTTCACGATCAACTGGCAGGGTGATGCGAGCAACCTCACCGTACTCAACAAATACATCCCTGATATCATCTTCTGTGGCTTGAAATGACAGATTTCCAATGTAGATAGTCACAGTTACTCTCCGATGATTACATGCTCAGCCGCTCTCAAGCAGCCCACTCGTGGGATATCATACCTTACAGCTTTTGCACTGGTGTGCTTAGATGCCTCGGGTTCATCCTTAGCTTATCAACTGTCCATAGTCTAGACACTGATTGATCGCTAGGTTGCTTCATGTTTCTCAAAAAAGTTGTGTCGAACTACCAAGATTCATCAATTATCTTCGGTGTGCTCATCAATGACCCCGACTTCGCGCAACATACTTAGATATTCACCGAAACTGCTACCCGGTGGATAAGGAGAGCCAATCATGCACACATTTGAAGTGTTTGTCGATATCAAGGAGTGCGCTGGCAAAAATGAGGCCAATCGCATTATGGCAACCCGCTATGAAATAGACGCCTACGGTCGAACCGACGCCCACGATACTGCACTATCTAAAGCGGGCAAAGAATATCCTAAGGCAACCGAATATGACATTCGGATTACCCGTCTTCTTAAATAAATCAGTTTCTGCATAACCGTTATATCCTGCAGCCTTAGCAGGCCATATTCTGCCACCTTGGCAGGCCATATTCTGCCAAGATGGCAAGCCATTAGCTTTCAACTTGGCTATCGAGCTGTGTTTCCCTAAACACGCTCTCAATAAAAATCGCTGGTTTCCCCAGTCTGGCTATTGCTAGGCTGGGTTCGTTTTAGGTTAGACGGGTCATGGTCTTCCCCGGACAGAATCGCTATTTCTAGAAGAAAGGGATACTTGGCTCATTTACCTGACGGCATGCCTGAAAGCCTGGTCATTAATCTAGTTCCTGAATCAACTATTCCGTTGCAGTACCTTAAGGGCCACCATCTACATCGGTTATTTTTAGCATTGGTGAGTGCTGTAGATGTCAATCTGGGTCAATCTCTACAGACCCATAAACGCTATGCATTTACGCTGAGTCCACTACAGATAGCGTCTCAGTCTCAAGCGACTGTAGCCCGCAACCTTAAGTTTTTGCTGCCTCGTCAACAGCTTGAATCCACCATTTTTCAGTACGCTAATCGTTCGGTGCCAGCGGGCGCGCATTGCTGGTGGCGCATTTCTTTTTTAGATGACGGTCTGTTTGAGCACATCAGTTCACGGCTAGAACGGGTCACGGCTCGTCAGCCTTGGTACCTGGGACCAGCCCGACTCCACATTACCAATTTTGCCCCTGCAAATATGCCTGAATGGATAGGCCAGAGTACCTATCAACAGCTCTACGAAGAAGCATCTGATGGCGATCGCAACATCACGTTTCAACTGGCAACCCCGGCTATTTTTCGTCAAGACGATCATGAATCTCCGTTGCCAACTCGGGATGCTGTGTTCCATGGTTTAAGAAAATGTTGGAACCGCTACAGCGGACTTGTGTTTGCCCCCGACATTGTCACTCCGATCTCAGCTAAGACGTTTAATTTGCGAACAGTCACTCTACCCGTTAGCAACAACAAATCAGTGATTGGCTGTCTTGGTAACCTGACATTTCAAATTGCAGAGACAACAGACCCAGTCGTGATTAAACGAATCAATGCGTTGACGAACTTTAGTCGCTATGGCGGCATTGGCTGCAAAACCCATTTAGGGTTGGGTGTCGTGCGGGTTAAGGCGACCAAATAAACTGTTCGATGGTGTGGGCTAGGCGACGCAGATCTAATTGATTCAGGCGTTCCATGGAGTTACGGACAACAATGCGTCGACCCAACTCAGCGATGGCTATCCCCTGGGGCACAGTGATAAATGACCAATCTACAGCCGTTCGCTGTCCCAGGTGATAGCGGACTGTTTTTGACAGCAGCTGAATTGGACGCACCCCGGTTTGAATCAGCACTTGATCTGATAATCCATTGATGTGGATGATGGTATTAGCAGGAGACGATACCCGAATCACCATGATATAGTTCCATCGCCACAGACCTATCCGTTGACGGTAGATCTGCACCTGTTCAATATGGCTGAGATAGTAGTGATTAACGCGTCGCTGACGTTTTCGACCACGGGGAATCTCATGGATAATGGTGAACCGATTAAATGCCTTATTAAAGATACAGGTGGCTATTTCGGGATAGAGCGACGGGACAAAGGGTTCTGCCAGAATGAGTAAAATGCCGGCTGCCATCAACACAACCCACAGTATCGGAGCCTGTCGATATCCTAACCACACAACAAGGATTAAACTGATTGCACCCAGTCGTGCCAGATTCGTAACGCCTCCGGCAACGTGGTAACGGCCTAAATTGGAAAAGCGTACGATTAGTTCACGCTTTTTATATCGAAGCTGTCTCACGATATTGGATTTGACAGAGTCGGTAATGTCAAATTCTGCAAATATGTACAGTTAAAGCTGGGGAGTGATTAACTGCGTGTCAGTTAATTTATTTGTAACGGCTGTCCTGAAAAACGGCACCCGCCATACTGCCCCTGATGCACCCCTGATTAAGGTATCAAACTCTCGGTGCATCCTTTCATCTCATCTGTGTCAAATTTAGAGTGTTTTGATAAACGGAGCTGGATAAAACTAGCGGATTTTCTCGGCTGTAGAGGCGATTAAACTCTATTTTGGTGGGATGGTGCATCACCGTGCGATCGCATCTATATCCCAAGGCCCAGCTTGCCTTGCTAGGCTCGTTCTTAGTTTTGGGTTCTTAGTTTTGAAGCCCAGCACGGCGTGCCTCTAAAACTGAAGTGGACTTCAGAGAAGAGTTTGTGGCGCTGGCCGGACAGTTGTTCTTTAATGGTTAGATCTTGGGCACGTCTGTTGCACAATTATTTGACGCCTCATATTTGTTTTTAACTGTTGTTGCATGGGCTGAGGGAAATATTCTGATAAGCCAAAAAAGCATTGATAGCAAAGGGTTGTGTGGGTTTTTGCAAGAAAACACTCTAAGATATTCTATTCTCATACGAGATTTTTCTCCTATAGTTGTAGATAACAACACATTTTCACGCAAACCCATGACTCAACAGCTTTACCCACCCACCACACTGCGTCCGACTACACGTAGAACCAGAAAGAAGAGTGTTAAACCTTTAATTCCGCCTGCTAGCCGATGGTGGCGTCGTTCCTATTCCCTAGCGGCAGGCTGGGGTTTAGCTGCCATTAGTATGCTTTTTAATGCCAATTTTCATTTTAATACCCCCATTACAGGTGACACAAAAGAGTCTTGCCAAACAATTGTACAATCCTCGGCTGTGCTCTCTCGGGAGCAGCTGACTAAGATTCTGGCGGTGCCCGAACGGTCGAGCCAAAAATCTGTTAAAGACATTGTGGCAGAGCCCTACTGTCAGCTGTCTGACATTGAGCTTCGAGACGGGGTGATGGCTAAACGAGAAGCCTATCCGCTAGCATTTTCACCCACAACCTGGCTTGTCATGCTGTACGAAAGTGACGAATATGCTGGGTTTGCTTTTAGTTTTCAGTAGTTCAACAGATTGTCACTGTCTATTACTCTTACCCACCGATGAAATTCTCTTTCTTTCAAAGACTGAGCCTTCTTTTAAGCCTCAGTTTGCTGGGCTGTAGCCCCTCTACACCCACTTCACGAAGCTTAAATTTGCACCAAAGCTGGCCCCTCTCCATTGGCACCAAAATTGCTGATTATCCCATCAGCAGCGGTTTGGGCGACATTAGCTTAGACCTGGGTGGAGACATCGTTCATATGCCCTTTGACGGCACTGTTGAACCCACTGAGGCCGACTGTGTGCTCGTGTTTAGTGCAGATGTGCCAGCCTATCTGTTTCGGCTGTGTGGACTCAATCAAGTAAAGCTGGGTTCTCGACAAAAAGACCAGCCCATTGGTCGAGCCCAGCACCTGGTCTTTGCCATGCTACGCCGAGAACCCAACGGCACTTGGGCCATCGTTGAGCCTTCACCTAAATTTATTGAACAGCTTGTAACCAAGTCATAGCACCCGCTGCTTCAGACCATATTTTAGATTCGCGCTAACCCTTATTCTCTGTTGATCGTTCCTGTATGAAACCTTCATTTTTCAATTGCTGTGTTGGTCTTGTCACCGGTCTTACCGTTAGCCTGGGCTGTCTGGCACAGGCGCAGGCGGCTGCCCTAGAGTTTGACTTGGCTAACCCGCCAGCGACCCGTGCAACAGCTACACCCACCCGCCCTGTTGCACTGATGTTTAGCCCTCCCATTCAGACGCCAGAGAAGCCAGTCCTTGATCGGGAGTATTCGTTAGACCTACTGTTTGAGGGGGGGTCGGCTTCCTTGGTTGCTAAAGCAGTGGGTAGCGCCGAGGGCACTCGTACAGCCGGCGGTGGGTATACCAGTGCTTACTATGGTCATGTTGACCCAGGCAACGGGGTTTGGAATTTGGGGAGTTTTTCCTATCAGCATGGGGCATTGTCTCCAGAACAGGCCGATTATAAACAGCTGCGGCGTCTGCAAAAGCAGGCAGGTGAGCTGCGGCGGCAGACCGATGCCAAGTCGTTAGAATTTTCGTTGATCGAAGAACTCAACGGTATTGATCTCGCCAATCAGGCTCCATTAGCTGCCCTTGACCGGGGATACATTGACTGGCTTGACCAGGCGCAAACTATGGAGCTAGCGAATCCCGTTGTCTGGGCCCGGACAAAAGCCTTTATCAATCCAGATACGGGATACTGGGACGCTCCGGGGCTGGGCAATACCTGGCACACGATTTATCATGATCAGCTACGACGGTACGATGCGATCGCACGTGCCTTAGAAGCGACTCCACCAACTCCCCTACCAGGGCAGAACTAAACCAGCAGGTTCTCTAAAATGGCTAGAGAGCCTGTAAAGGTTCAAATTAGCCATGCCATCCAACCTTTGATGATATTTACATTTCTCAGAAAACGCAGCATCAAAAACCAAGAACAAGTTAAGTTGAATTAAAAACGTGTCTAATTGCAACAATCCATATCGAGTTTGGTACCCTATGGGGGTAGTAGCTAACAGAAGCTAATTAGGTGTTTCTTGTTCTTGAATTAAACGCTGTTTGGCAAGAATATTTCTCATATGTTTTTTCACCGTACTTGGTGTAATCGTTAACTTTACAGCTATTTCTTTGTAGGTGTAATGTAAGCGATTCAATAACCAAACATCAGTTTCACGGGGTGTTAACCCATAGTGAATCGCCTGTTTTAGGATAACCTCTTTGATTTTTTGATTAGAGTCTTCCATGACAAAAAGCAGACAATCATTATCTGACGATTTTAAATGAATCCAGCGTGTTTGAATATCAAAGATATTATATTCGCTGGTTGAAATTGAAATGGTCATAGACCAGCTTTCAGTAGAAAATTGACTGTGAATGTCCGACTGAAACTTAAAGAGATAATCTATTTCCCGAGGCAGACAAATGCTATTCAACTGTGCCTGATTCATCTGCAGCAAAAGCTCTTGCCCATTTTTATTGATATAAACAATATCCCCTTTATCGGATAAAATCAGAATTCCCTGGCCATAGTTATTAAGCAAGTTAAATATAAAACGACTGTTCTTCTCTAGAAGTACAAAATTTAGTCTGTTATTGTTAGTATCTGATTGAAAACCTATTTGGTCAGTGTTTGAGCCATTTATAGATGTTTCAGAAAAATCTAGCTTAGTCATTTTAGATATTCCCTCAATTCGTTAAATATTTTGGTTCCGCTTAAGCTTTAAATGCTTTAGAACACAAACTCAGAGGGTGAATAAAACTGCCTTTAAGAAAGATTTTTGTATGCCCGGTCCATCTTGTTTTTTACTCTACAAAAATTTTTTAAACTAGTTGAGAAAGCTAAAGATGGCTAATGGACCAGACAGAGCAGATACACTCTCTGCACTCTCATATTCTAGACGTGTATATGTAGTATGAGTGTATAGGGTATAAATCTGGAAGAGGTTTTTCAAGACTGCAGACGATGGTAACTCGTAAAGCCATTGAGTTTTGTAAAAGGTACCCTTCTAGGGGAATGTTCGAGATCTAATTAGTTTGCCATGCTTTGAAATATCAACAGGTAAGAGACCAACGGTTTAGGTTTTCGCAACATCTGTTGAACCACTGTTTAGTCAGAGGATATTTCCATGGCAACCCTACCTGAAGTTGAAAAAACAGTATCAACACCGGCCCCCGCTAAAGCGCTACCAGAGCCCCCGGTAGCCGAAGCATCTGCACCCAGACCCCTATATCCACCCCAAGGTGGGCTTTATTCAGATACTGAAACCTACACCAAGCAAATTCTAGGTAAAACCTCCTTTGAACTTTATTGCTTACTCGTTTACGGCACGAGAGGGAATCCCTCCCATCCCTGGCAAGTAGGCCCCGATCAATCTCCTTTTATTATTGACGATGATGCGGAGAACATGGTTGTTGGTCTATGCATGCAGTTTGACCACAGTCCCTTGACACGATTGCTGCTATGTTTAGGCGTTACCCTATGTGCTAAATTCCACTTTGAAGGCCTAGGTGGCCATTCTGCTGAAAAAGATTTGAAAGTATGCATCAAGTCAAAAGAAGGTCAGCACCGTTACTGGATTGGCGATCTGATCACACCCGAAGAGATTGGCCTAACACCTGGTTACTATCTGGTTGCTGCTACCGTACAGGTCGGTCCAATTACCCATAAATGTGGTCAATATATCTTTGGCTACGGCTACATTGGTGAACGTCGACTGCAAGTTGCTAAGCAACCTAATTTCTAACGCATACTACATAATTCTGACGCTTAAGCTCCCGATTTAACCTGGGAGTTTGAGCCCTCAGCAGAGAGGGTTTATAAAACTTCTCTACGTTAGAAGAATCTATTTGAAGAGTGGAGGGGGCATCAGGATGAGTGGGCCACCAGACTCGTCCAGTCGCTGGCAAAATAGAAGCTCACCTTAAAGTACAGCAAGCTCAAACAGATGTAACACAAACAGGGGCTAGTGACGAGCTTAAACAATTACCTGCATGGTTGTTAGGTCGCATTAATGCTCTGCAAGAACTAGTACAAGACTCCCCTCATAGTAGACAAAGAGGTTGTCACTGATGCTTTAGTCCACATTGAGCAAATACGCTTTTTACAGTCGCTTCAGACTCAATATGTAGTTAGCTCTGAGCGATTATCCAAAATGATAGGACCTATCCAGAGCGATAGACCATTTGTGTCAGAGGTTTCTTTGAGCTTAAGGACAGTTAATGAATTAGCAACCTCAGAGAAAGAGCTTGCTTTACAGTTACAAGCATTTATCCTCAATCGTATTACGGGTGATAGTTTTTCCATCAAAAGCTCTCATTCTGTTTTGACCACACAGGTGCAAACTATGCTATCGGTTAATCTACCCGAAACAATTTTAGAAATGGGAATATACCGATTTCGGTTGGTGATAGACACCATAGAAACTATAAGCACTCCAAATTTATTTGAAGTACCTGCTTTGCAAGTCATTTGACCTGATCAATACAGAGCTTTAGCTTAATGAGGTATGACCTCTTTTATTTCTAGATTTTCCACACACTTGTCCAAGGCCATGAGTACATTTGACTGGCACGATTTTTTAAGACAGTGGAGTCAAGAAATCTTAGCTTCTATGGAAGATCGGCACAATCAGCTTCCTATAGAGGTGATTGAGTCTGGATGGCTAGGCTATCCCGGAGCAACTGAAGACCATATTCTTCAAACAGAAATACGATTAGAGACAACGCTGCCACCTTCATATCGAGAGTTTTTGAAAGTAACTAACGGTTGGAGACAAATAACACCCTTTATATACAAAATATGGTCAATCGAAGAAGTTGAATGGTTTTCAGTTAGACGCCCAATCTGGATTGAACAATTTATTTCGGAAAATATTGAAATACAGCGTGTTCGTGCCCAGAGAAACAACGGTCTAGGCAATTACCAACGCATTTTGGATAATGAATATTTTATTTATGGAGAACACCAAGACTGCAGCAAGTTGCGAACCGAATATTTACGAACGGCTTTAGAAATCAGTGACAAAGGTGAATCATCCATATATCTTTTGAACCCTCAGATTGTTACTGAAAGTGGAGAATGGGAAGCATGGTTCTTTGGAGACTGGTTACCTGGCGCCGATCGGTATCGATCTTTTCAAGAAATGATGCAGGCTGAATACAAAATTTTTCTTGAGTTAGCAAACAGTTAACTTTACTAAAAGTATTGAATTGTAGGAGAGTAAATCACCGATTAAATATACCTTTGTGAATGCAGTTTTTTCAAAGCCTATTATGGAAAAGGTCATTGATTCTAATATGGAAGCTACTATTGACTATCCCGATTGTTCTGATCGAGCGGTCGAACATTTATCAATAAAGGAATTAGCTAATTCTCTTATTGGGGAAGATATTCTCTCAGACTTAGTGAACGGTATTCTTGTGCTGACTGATGAGAAAAAGATAGTGTATTCAAATCTTTATAGCAGGCGTATATTAAAGCAATTAGATAAATCCGTAGATGGTTCTCGCCAAATTCCCTTAGAAATTTGGCATATTTGTCAGTATTTAATTGATATCCGTAATTTATTTCCAAGTCAGTTTTGGTTAACTCAGTTCGATGTTTTTGTTGAAAACTTAGCTATTTTACATATTCATGCTAGGTGGCTAACAGCAGATACGTTAGATCATTCTTATTTACTATTACTGATCGAAGACCGAAAAAATATACTTAACAAAATTATTTCTCAAGAAGCCGATCACTATGGATTAACACCACGGGAACGAGAAGTTTGGTTGTTGCACAGGCGCGGTCGGACATACAAACAGATTTCCTTTGAGTTAAAAATAACACCAAATACTGTTAAAAAACATATGAAAAGCATTCATTCAAAACGCAAAAAGTCTATCTTTTTCTCAGATACAGCAGACTATTAAAAGAGATCCTAGCATAGGGTCTGATATGGCTCCGTAAATTGTCTGAGGAGTAAGGATTTTAAAGGATTTTATAAGATTCAAAAATCAATGCTGGAGAGAGGCTTTGCTGCATGAATCAGAAAAGAGATCGGCAAAGTAACGGCATCAAAACCAAATTTACTGGGCTCAAAACGCTTAAATTGACTCATTCAACAACGTCTCTATGTCCAATAGTGGAGCCTAATTAATTTTGTTTACTAATGATCAATTCTCGTTAACGTTGTAACCCGTGGATCGATAATCTTCTTTCCCAAACCTGGAAATTTGATTGCAAGGCAAATTTTATTACCTGCACCAAAAATGTGGGTGATGCTGCCTTCGCCAAAGGCACCGTGCACAACTTTTTCGCCGATACCCCAGTCGTCTTCATGGGTACCAGGTTTTTGTACTTTGGGTTCAGGATTTTTTAGTTTGGTTTCTCGCTTAGGAGTTGCCTGTAGTTTGGGTAAAGTGGTGGCGGTATTCGCCAGAACGTAATCTTCTGGCAGCTCGCCTAGAAACATCGATGGTGTTGCGATCTCTCGCATATTGCCGTACAGACGTCGCTCGCGGGCGTAGGTTAAAAACAGTCGCTCTTGGGCGCGCGTAATGCCCACATAGCAAAGGCGACGTTCTTCTTCGATGGCGGCCGCATCGTCTAACGAACGAAAA
The DNA here is from genome assembly GCA_050043105.1 of Leptolyngbyaceae cyanobacterium. GTDB lineage: Bacteria > Cyanobacteriota > Cyanobacteriia > Phormidesmidales > Phormidesmidaceae > Leptothoe. The sequence goes on from JBHJIV010000048.1 coordinate 14,371, forward strand.
CTGGGGAAGAGCCCCTGCTCCATACCCACTACAAAGACCACTGGGAACTCCAGCCCCTTGGACGAGTGCAGCGTCATTAATGAAACACTGTTGCCCTGTTTGTCATCATCCATGTCTGAATTAAGGGCAGCGCTGGCCAAAAATGTCAGTAGTGTGGCGTCTTCGTTTTCTTCTTCAAACTGGATGACGGCGTTGTAAAGCTCCTGTACGTTTTGGATGCGGTCCAGGGCTTCGTCGGCGCCTTTGTCTTTAAGGGCACGGATATAGCCTGAGTCTTCGATGACCTCCTGTACCAGCTCTGAAGCGGGCATGGTTTCTACGTTTTGTTGCCAGCCTTTAATCATTTTGGCAAATCCAACGACGGCTTTACTGGACCGGCCAGCTAGGGTTTTGACTGAGGTTTCATCTGACAAAATTTCCCAGAGGGGTACTCCTAACTCTCCAGAGGCTTTCTCTAAATTCTCCATGGTGGTTTTGCCAATACCACGTCGAGGTGTGTTGATTGAGCGTTTTAAGCTAACGGTGTCTGATGGATTGGCAATTAGCCGCAGATAGGATAAAACATCTTTAATCTCTCGGCGATCATAGAATTTCAGACCACCGACAACTTTGTGAGGGATGCTATATCGCGTTAGGACTTCCTCAAATGAGCGAGACTGGGCGTTGGTGCGATACAGAATGGAATAGTCTCCCCAATTTAATTCGGGGTTCTTTTCCATTAAAATCCGGATTTGACTAACTACATAGTCAGCCTCTACCCGTTCATCGTCAGCTTTGTAACAGAAGATTGATTCTCCAGTACCGCGCGTAGCTCGTAAAATTTTGTCGATGCGCTCGGTGTTATTTTCGATGAGATAATTGGCAACTTCAAGAATATTGGCTGTGGAGCGATAATTTTCTTCTAGCTTTACCATTGTGCGGGTGTCATCGTCTGGCAACCCATCGCCAAAGTCGCTCTGGAAGTTCATTAAAATAGTGAAATCAGCGGCGCGGAAAGAATAGATGGACTGGTCTGCATCACCGACAACAAATACAGAGCGCTGGTCCCAGTCGTTAAAGATATTAGAAGATGCGGCATTGGTGACTAGCGATCGCAACAGGTCATACTGGGTGCGGTTGGTGTCTTGATATTCGTCGACGAGGATGTGGCGAAAGCGTCGGTGCCAGTAGCTTAGGACCTGTTCGTTTTGACGAAAAAGTAATACTGGAATGCGAATGAGGTCGTCAAAGTCGAGGGCGTTATTTTGGGCTAACCCTTTCTGGTAATGGCGATAGACATCGGCAATGACGCGACCTTTAAAATTGGGATTTTCTTTTTCGTATTCGTCTGGGTCTAAACCCTGGTTTTTGGCATTACTGATGGCATAGCGAACAGAGCGGGGGTTAAATTTACGGTCGTCTAGATTTAGGGTGCTGATGACAATATTTTTGCCCAGGCTTTGGGCATCGGATTCGTCAAAGATGCTAAAGGCTTTTGTCCAGCGGTGACCGGCACGGCTTTGATATTTTTCGATGTCAAAGCGCAAAATACGAGAACAGAGGGCGTGAAAGGTGCCGATCCATAATTCCTTAATATACGTTTTGTAGACGTAGGAGCGCAGCTGAGTCTGTTCGTAGTCGGGGAGTAAATGCAGGGGCTGACCGTGACGACCCATGGCTTCTTGTTCTGCAAAAAGCTTTTCGATGCGTTCTTTCATTTCTTTGGCAGCTTTGTTGGTAAAGGTGACTGCCAAAATGTTTTCGGGGTCAACTCGGTGGTTGAGAATTAGGTTTGCAATGCGATAGGTAAGGGCTCGAGTTTTACCGGAGCCGGCCCCTGCAACCACTAGTAGGGGTCCACAGAAATGTTCGACGGCCTGACGCTGAGCGGCGTTGAGCTGACTGAGGAAATCGGAAGTGGTCATTGGGGGCTTGGGGAGGGGTGTCCGGTAGTGTATTGGATGAATCAGTATTCCAATGTAGCGGATATATAGCGGATAGGAACGGGCATGGCCAGAAAGACAACAGGGAAGGCGGCGATTATTGGCTGTGGTTATGTTGGCAAGGAGGTGGCTCGACTGTGGCAGCAGCAGGGCCTGACGGTGACAGCGACGACGACAACTCCAGAGCGTGTAGAAGAATTACAAACTGTGGCGGATCGAGTACATGTGTTAACGGGTAACGATCCGGGGGCGTTACAGGATTGTTTGGTGGACCAGCAGGTGGTGCTGGTATCGGTGGGTTCAAAGCGGGGGATGAGTTATGAGGAGACGTATTTGAGGACGGCAAAAACACTGGCGGAGGTGTTACCGCAGACGCGGGTGCAGCAGCTGATCTATACGAGTACGTATTCGGTGTATGGTCAGCATCAGGGTGCGGTGGTAACCGAGGAGACGCGGGTGCAGCCTGCGACGGCCAATGGTGAGGTGATTGCTAAGACGGAGCAAACGTTGCTGGGGTTGTCGGGTTTAGGGGTATGCGTGCTGAGGCTGGGGGGGATCTATGGGCCGGGTCGGACGTTGGAGAGAATTTATAGCCGGGCGGCTGGCCAGACGCGGCCGGGGACTGGTGCAGAGGCGGCAAATTGGATTCATCGGAGTGATATTGTGGGGGCGATTGAGTTTGTGCGATCGCACTCTCTATCGGGTATTTACAATCTGGTTCAGGATGAGATGCCGACGGTAAAGGAGTTGATTGATCGGGTATGTGATCGCTATGGATTAGCGCCGGTGAGGTGGAATGCTTCGCAGCCGAGTGGGCGCGCGTATAATGCGCAGGTATCAAACGCGAAGATTAAGGCGGCGGGGTATGGGTTTGTGCATCCTCGGTTTTTTGAGGATTGAGTTTGGGTAGGTGGGTTGTTGGGGCTGGATGTTTTGGAGAAAAGGCAAAGGGGCTGCTCAGGGCTTTCCTCCCTGAACCCTTCCTGTTCGTGGGGGCCTGACTCCCCCACACCCCCCGGAAGTAGGTGATCTCTGATGAGTAATAGTGCTGGCTGAGGCTGGGTTACGGCTTGGGGTTACGCTGCTTCGCATGCGCTACGCATCGTAAACGTAACGTGGTTGTCGATGCGGCCTTTGACTAGATAGAGGTTAACAGGAAGTTATTGCCTCAGACCGTAGGCTGAGCGAAGTCGAAGCCCGCTGTCCTGGGCTTAGTTACTGAACATTCACACTCATCACCGATCCATCTTGGGGGCCTAAGATCACTTCGATGGGGCTTTGGCTGGCGGGGGCGTTGACGGCTTGGCGGTAGACTTTGTAGCTGGTGGGTAGGGTTCTCTGCTGGCCTGCTTGGTCGATGGTGAGGGTGTAGTCGACGGATATGATGATTTCGGGGGTTGAGGGTTTTTCGTTGTCGCCGAGGCGGGATTCGATGTCGTCGACAGTGGGTTTGGGGGGTAGCTCGGGCCACCAGAGTCCTTTTTCGTCGGGGCCGGTGACGGCTAAACCGGGACGGACGCCGTTTTGATTGTCTAGGGATATGGTGTCAAATTTTTCGACTCGGGTGTCGTTGGGGCGATCGCGGCTGTCGTTGCGGCTGTAGCGGACGTGCCAGGTGTAGGTGACGGTGGCGGTGGCGCTGTAGTCACTGGTGGCAAAGTTGGTGGTGACGGGTTCATTACAGGCTGCGATCGCAACGACACTGCCGAGCAGTAGAGGACTAAAGATATGTCTGGCTGACACCATGGTCTCTGGGGTTTATGGGTGACTACCTATTAAGTACACTACTTCTTTGTTTTCCGTAATGAAGGGGAGGACAGTTGGCTCAAAACGAACGTGGTGGTACTCCAGGCGATACAGATGTGTCTGCTGCTTTTAGCGCTCTATTATCAAAAAGTCTTAAGGAAATCAGAAAAAACGCCCCGAATTCTATGGATAATAATCTAACGCATGCTTTACATCAGATGATTTCTGCCTATGGCGGGCAGGCTGTTCTAGCTGAATTAGCTCAGTTTTCTATCGATCATGGACAGCATACAAATGCTGACTTGCTTTTGCAGGTTTCCTACGATCGTCCTAAACTACCGCTGGTGCGTTAACTGGACTGATGGTAATGATGCGAGGTGTGCTGTGCTGGCTAGGAGGATTGCTGGGGCTGTTGTTGGCAAGTGGGTTGCTGGTTGCTCCGGTGGCTATGGCTGCACCTCTGTGTCGTTCAGTGGCTGAACATCAGGTATGTGTGCTTAAAATTACCCGAAGTGCTAAGTACTACTGGGAATATAGGGCTGTGGTACAGGTTGATGGCAAGCGTCGTGCCATGGCTCGTTATAACTGTCGTACCCGTGAGTATGTGCGGCGTGATGGTGAGCGCCTGCTGGATGATGTGGCTACTGAGGTAATCTGCGGTTTTTTTAAGCAATAGAGGTGTCTTGCTAAAGGAGCCATTTCAATTCATCTGAGAACACACCCGCGTCATAGTAGAATCGAAACAATTTGTTACGCAGCTCTAATAAATATTAAGTAGGGCTGTTTCCCCTGGTTCAGGGGTTGGTCCGGCGCATAGCAGCCGTTTCCGGCTGTAGTGCGTTTTTTAGTGGCGTTGTAAATGACGGCTGCGGGCAGCTAACTAAACCCGTTGCAATGCTTGTGCTGTGATTTGCAATGACGACTATGTCAATTCAGAACGTGGAAAAATTCTATGACCGCAACACTTGATAGGTTATCAACCGAACGGCTCTCGAATGGGTCGTTGGCTAACGTGACACTAAGGGATGTGATTAAGACTCTACCGAAGGAGTGCTTTGAGAAGAATTCCCGGAAGGCATGGCAGCAGGTTGGTCTCAGTATTGTTATGGCGATTTTGGGGTATGTTGCGATCGCACTATCGCCTTGGTTTTTGCTTCCCTTTGCCTGGTTTTTTGCAGGTACAGCGTTGACTGGCTGGTTTGTGGTAGGCCATGACTGTGGCCATCGTTCCTTTGCGAAACGTCGCTGGGTGAATGATCTGGTGGGTCATATTGCCTTTTTACCCTTAATCTATCCGTTTCATCCCTGGCGACTACTTCACGATCATCACCATCGTCACACCAATAAGCAAGAGGTTGATAATGCTTGGCATCCTTGGTACGTCGAGGACTTCACCGCAGAAAACGCGGTTATGAAGGCGGCTTACTGGCTAATGCGTGGACGGATATGGTGGCTGGCTTCGGTGATTCACTGGGCGGGTATTCACTTTGATTTAAATAATTTTGCTAAGCGGGATAAGCGTAAGGCGAAACTATCGATTGTTGTTGTTGCTATATATGCAGCTATTGTTTTACCAACAATGATTGCTACGCTGGGTGTCTGGGGCTGGGTTAAGTTTTGGTTGATGCCTTGGCTGGGCTATCACTTCTGGATGAGTACCTTTACCCTTGTTCACCACACAGCACCTGATATTCAGTTTCGGCCATCCGAGAGCTGGAATGAGGTTGAAGCTCAGCTAGCAGGCACGGTTCACTGCGACTATCCTAAGTGGGTCGAAGTGCTATGCCACGATATCAGCGTTCACGTTCCTCACCATATTTCGACAGGTATTCCATCCTATAACTTGCGTATGGCCCATAAGAGTCTAAAAGACACTTGGGGTGAGCGAGTACGGATTCGTGAGGAGAGGTTTACCTGGCAATTTATGCGCAGCATTGTTGACCACTGTCATCTTTACCATGCTGAACATGCCTATGTGCCTTTTAAGGCGATTCGTCGGTGATGTCGCTGAGCTGTAGGCCAATAGGGCTTAATCGACCCTAGCAAAAAGGCCCCGGTACCGGGGCCTATTTGCTAACGGGTAAAAGAGAATTTAAGACTTGACGTTTGTACCAATTTCTCTGAGAGATTGTTCAATTTTTGATAAGTCCATATCTGGCAGACTTGCCGTTAGTGCATTAATCTGAGCCGACATCGTTAACGAAGCCGCAACTTGAAGCCGCTCGCCTACGCTGAGCTTTTCGCCAAAATTGCCCACCAGCCAGTCATCAAAGCGACGGAATGCAATGGTGGTATCGTAAAAAACTGTATCGGTTACACTGGGCATTTTCACGCTCTCTCTGATTTTTACCAAGCTAATGGATGCTTGGTGGGAGATGCTCCATATTACGAGCATCCCAGGTGACAGGCAAGCTTATCTGCAAAAGTGAGTATGTGTAGTCAGCAGTCTACAACTATTGCATAGAGTTAACCCCGCCATTGCCATATAAATACTTAGGATCTCAAGGGCCTTCAGACTGGTTTGAGCCGTTTTATGCCAAAGCCATTGGTGATGCGGCTGGCGTTTCTTTACTGCCGCTGGATGTTAGGCAGGGGCCATCGAAAAGATTGCGTCTTTGGCGGCTCAAGGGGGAAGGCTGCTGGTGGCTACTTAATCTAAGGCCAGAGCCCGACATGAACCCCGATGGACCTGCCCTGGCCCCTGACTGTGGCTTAGCCAGTTTGAAACGTTGGGACTTACGCTTATCAAGCAGCAAACGTTTACCAAACGCGCCAGTCGATTTTGTCAGCATGTTCAGCTGGAATATTGGTTTATCTAGAGGTTTGACCTAGAGATCTAGGCTTGGAGCTGAGTGACATTTGTCTGTGGCTAGGGAACATTCTAGTCAGATCATTTCCCTAATTTTCCATGAGTCAGCCGGTTCTAAAGAGGCCAAACCCGTCTGAATATAGACGTCTGCTTCGAGTTGCTATTTTGACATCCTCAGCAGCTGGGATGCTGGAGCGACAGCGAGCCAGACTACGGGAGCAGGTCGAGATTTTGGGTGTGGAAATTGACAATATTTCTCAGCGACAGTTTTTAGCAGAGCTCACTAAAGGGGTTATTTTTACACCCAATGTGGACCATTTAATGAAGCTGCAAGAAAATGCTGAGTTTCGTGCGGCTTATCGTCAGGCCGACTATAAAGTCTGTGATAGCCAGATTTTAATGTACGCATCAAAGTTGTTGGGTAAGCCCCTGAAGGCTAAAATCTCAGGCTCTGACTTATTGCCCCTATTTTGTAATTATCACAAAAATAACTTAGATATTTCCATCTTTTTATTGGGTGGGGCTGACGGTGTCGCCAAGCGGGCTCAGCAAAATATCAATGCTTCCGTCGGTCGAGACATTGTGATTGCAGCCCACTCTCCATCGTTTGGGTTTGAAAAAGATGAGGCAGAATGTCAGGCGATTATCGATATTGTCAATGACTCTGGGGCCACTGTATTGGCGGTCGGTGTGGGTGCGCCCAAGCAGGAGCTATGGATTGCAAAGTATCGCGCTCAGATGTCGGGGGTGAAAATCTTTATGGCGATTGGCGCAGCGTTAGATTTTGAGGCGGGTAATAAACCGAGGGCACCTCAGTTTTGGAGCAATTTAGGGCTAGAGTGGCTATATCGGCTAATGTCTGAACCCAGACGTCTATGGAAGCGTTATCTGTTGGATGATCTGCCGTTCTTTAAGCTGTTGCTAGAGCAAAAGCTTAAACAGTTCGACAAAAAGTAGCTTTCTAATGGTTAATAACAGTGGTACTCATTGCGCAGTGCGGACCCAAATGTATAGGGGCCGCTAGACGGTGGATAATAAAGCAGGGGCGGCCAGAGACAAAAGAGTCCGATTAGAGCCTATCGGTTAGAATCCAGTCGATCAGTTCTTCTACACCGGCACCGCGAGGTTGAGTGGTCACACGGTCGGCCATATCTCTGACAGCTGGCAGGGCATTGGCGACAGCCACACCCAAACCGCAGTTTTTGAGTAGGCCGAAGTCATTTTCGGCATCCCCGATACCGGCTACAGTCTCTGGGGTGAGGCCGAGTTCTGCCAGGGCCGCCCTCAGACCTGTTGCTTTGGTAATGCCGGCTGGTAGTACCATGACAGCCTGCTTGTTCATGGTCACCCGAGCCTCTAAGCCCATAGTCTGTAGGGTTTGTTGCACAACAGCGCCGTGGGGCTGCCAGGTGGAAATAATAACGTGCCCCATATTGAGAGGAGCCACTTGCTGTGTTCGTAGCGCGGTGACAAATTCTGTAGGCAGTGGATCAGCTAACAGCTGAAGCCGTTGGCTGGGGGGATGAAAAAAGACAGCGCCGTTTTCAACAACGACTCCATCAAAGATGGCTAACTCTGAAAACGCTCGCTGTAAGTCGGTTAGTTCTCGGCCCGTTACCATCAGTAGCTTTCCCCCTGCTTGCTGATAGCGCTTGAGGGCTATCAGCGTGGTGTCGCTGACACGGCCATCGGTGGCGAGTGTGCCGTCATAATCAGTTGCGATCGCACGATACCGCATACAAGCCTCCCAGGTTACTAGTAGACACATTAAAGATACCAGAGCTGTTAATCCAGACAAGTTTTTTGTAGAGTCTCTCTTGATAACTGTGTCCTAGGACACGTCAAACCTGACTCATTACTGATATTCTTGCGTAACCTTTTATACCGCCAAATTTCGGCGGTTTGACTGATTAAAATCTGCAAGCAATAGCCTAGATTCACCGAGCGCGTTATTATAAGCTTGATTGGAATTAAGCGTTATTCTTCCAAAGGCTACCTAAAGGTAAAAGTTTCTTAGTAATGTTGAATTCTGCCTTTTAGGCTGTCGGTATTGTACTCAACAACTTTGTTATCCCTAGGGCATTTCTAAACGTTTATTGAAATGTTATGGGGCAAAGTAATTTTGGGAGAACCTGGGTGCAAGACTCACTTGAACTAATGTATAAGTAGGGTTTAGCATAGTTATTTCTCTGGTAAATTCGTTTACCGAAGCGTATTTGCAACATTTTTACGTTTGTTTAGCATCCTGGAACAAGATACTCTTTACTACTCGAGTTATCGTCAAGTATCTAAGGTTGCCGGTCATCTCTTTTTTCTTTAGGTTTGTCTGCCAGTAGGTTTAGCCTGCATTATTTTGATGGATATTTCCCTCTTTCGTTCAATTGCAGGCCAGTATGACACCCTGCGCTTTACCCGTTCTGTTGACATGATGAATGTTATCAGTCAGCAGATTGAGGATCAGGTGCTGCAACACCGGTTGGCGGTAGATTTTTATGCAGGTTTTCAGCGGTTTTCAAATTTTCCCGAGCAGATGCGTCGATACAGTCGGCTAGGGTCAGTTTGTCGGCGTGTTTATGTATTTGGCATTCCAGACTGTGAGCCACCTTCCATTCAAGGTGTGGAGTTTATTGAGCTAAACCCCACATCGGCTCTGGCTCAGGAGTGGTTTTTATTTGTGGATACGCCTGACTTTTGGGCCACCCTAGTCGCTCAGGAAACAGATGATCAACCGTCGACAGGTGGGCGTAGTTACGATGGGCTTTGGTCATACGATGAAACAGTCATTGATCGGATTGCTCTATTGATGTCTCAGGTGATGGAGTCACTGTATCGGCCAGTGCAGGAGCGCCGATACAGTCAGCAATATATGCATATTGCTGAGAATAACAGCCGGATGATGGGGATGATTGAGCAAACTGACCGGGTCAGTCAGCGTCGCTGGCAACAGCTTCGCACAATACACAGCATTGCAGAAATGTCATCTAACAGCCCCTCTAAGTTGTTGCAGAGTGCTGCTTTAATTTTGCAGTCAGTCTTTGGGGCGACGGGTGTAGCCATCTCATTTAAGCTTGACGACCAATACTATACGGTGCCTGTGCTGGCTGGTGAGGCCAACGGCAAGGGTCGGAAAATTTCTCTGGGTAAAGGTGTAAGCGGTCATGCTATTTGTCAAGGGCGTTTGGTGCAGATTCGCGATACTAACCAGCGCAGTGAAGTAGATGTGTTAATGCCTACTGCAAAATCATTAATTGCTGCACCCATTAGCTGTCGGCAGATTTCTGGAGCTATTTCTGTTGGTGCACCTGAGTCTAATCATTGGGATGATGAAGATGCTAAGACACTACTGGCGATTGCTAACGTGATTTCTGTGCAGTTTGAACAGGTTCTCATTAAAACCGCCAATAAAAGCAACGGTCGACGCAGCTCTAATGGTGTAGTCAGTGGTGAAATTACCAGTGCAATGGGGGTATAAACAGTCAACCGAACTCATATGGGCTCTACTAGCCACTTTGAAGAGCGTTCGTGGTGGGAGCAGGGTTACCCCATATGGGTACTGAGCATGTAACCTACATTTCGTATCGTCTGAATAAACTTACCGGCTGACTTAAGTTTTTGTCGAAGATATCGGATGTAAACATGCAGAATATTTGTGTTTTGAGTAGATAGAAAATCGGGCCAAATGGTGTTCATAATCTGCTGATGAGTCAGTACCTGTTTGGGATGTTCCATAAAATACTTCAGCAGTTCAAACTCCTTAAGCGTCAGTGGAATAAGCTGTTTGTTGTAATAAACTTCATGGGACTGGGTATTCATCAGTAGATCTTCAAAAGCAAATATCTCCTCTTGCTTTTCCCAATTTATCCGTCGCACGCGGGCCCGTACGCGAGCTAAGAAATCTTCTATGTCAATTGGAATTGATAAATAATCATTTGCACAGATATTTAGGCTATCGACTTGGTCTTGACTACTGCCGTTGCCAATGAGCATGATGGGTGTCTTTTTCATGGCTGTTGCTAAATAGCGACAGGGCTCTAGGTCAAGACTGTTGGCACTAGGTAAACTCATGAGCAGCAGATCGGGTCGAAGCTGTCCAATATTTTCAATATTGACCATTTGATGTATCAGTGAGCTTACCCGGTACCCTTGCTGCTTTAATGTGCCAGATAACATCTTTGCTAAGTCAGGGGAGAGGCCAATAAGAAGGATGTGAATTTGCATACTTTGTTGAATTCATGATGGTAACAAGATTTATTTGAAACGAGGCTACGGTGTAGATTCCAAACTTAGGCGGGATAGCGTCGCTTCAGCTGATTTAAGATCTGAGTCAGCCAAGTGTGTTGGAGTAAACAACACACTTGGTCAGGTGTTTAGCACAGCCTGAATTGGTGGTTAGCGACCCAACAAATTACTCAGATAGCTGTGAAGCTCTCTGTTTAACGGCATTGAGATCAACTTTGACAGCTTCCGCCAGCTTAGTGCCGTATTCGGCATCGGCTTTATAGAAGAATGCTGTCATTTCAGTCCGAACGCCTGTGTCTGCAACAACTCCTAAATCTGCTGCCAGGTTAGACACCAGATGCGCCTTGTCAGTAGCATTTAAGCCTCGATAAAAATCACCCGCCTGGGCAAAGTTTAGGGTTTTCTCAATGGGTACATTTTGAGTTACACCAGCAACGGGCAGCTGGGATGAACGAAATTCATCTCTGGCTGCAAAGGTTTGCTGACGGTTTGGCTCAAAGTTAACATCTGAACTTGAGCTGGCAATATTAGCAGGCCCATCTTGATTACCATTGACGACATCAACCCTTGGGCGGTTGATGGGCAGCATCATATGGTTAGCCCCTAACCGATGACGGTGGGTATCTGCATAGGAGAACAACCGTCCCTGTAACAGCCGATCTTCAGAGGGTTCAATACCAGGAATAATATTGCTGGGTGCAAAGGCTGACTGTTCTGTTTCTTGGAAAAAGTTAGTCGGCATCCGATTTAGGGTCATGGTACCGACTTTGCGCTCAGACACTAAATCTGTTGGCCAGATTTTAGTGGCATCTAGGGGATTAAAGTCAAACTTATCCAGGTCCTCTAGCTTCAGGGTTTGAATGTAGAGGTCCCACTTGGGTGCATTACCACGGCCTACCTGGGCGTATAAATCTGCAGTGTAGTGATTAAAATCATCTGCCTGCATAGCTTTAGCTTCTTGCGCTGTCAGGTTATGTTCGCCTTGAAGACTCTTCCAGTGGAACTTAACATACTGGAAATCGCCATCACGATTGACCAGCTTGTAAGCATGGACGCCATTCCCGTCCATTTCTCGGTAGCTTCTGGGGGTACCTTTATCGGAGTAAACCTGAGACAGCATATGGGTACTCTCAGGCACGTGGCTAAAGAAGTCAAAGAAACGATTGGGGTCTTGCCGGTTGGTGATGGGGGAGGGTTTTAGGGAATGCACCATATCGGGAAATTTAATCGCGTCCCGGATAAAGAAGATTGGCAGGTTGTTACCGACTAAATCCCAGTTGCCCTGGTCAGTGTAAAACTTGGTGGAAAATCCCCGTGGGTCGCGCAAAGTTTCGGGTGAACCTTTGGAGTTGATGACGCTGGAAAAGCGAACAAATACAGGGGTTTTCTTACCTCTGGTTTGGAATGGTGCCGCCATGGTGATATTGGACAGGTTAGCGGTGCTAACAAATTCACCATGAACTCCTGTACCGCGTGCATGAACAACGCGCTCAGGAATACGTTCACGATTAAAACGAGCTAACTTCTCAATCAAATGCACATCCTGAAGTAGGACAGGACCACCGGCCCCGGCTGTTTGAGAGTTCTGATTATCGCCAACGGGGGCACCATTATCTCGGGTTTGAATGGGCACCTGTGCGATCGCAATGGTAGAGACGCTAGCAAGTACGGCCAGAGTAAGTGCAAATGTCAAAACGGGGCGAGATTTTCTGAGGAATCGGCCCCAGAAACTGGAAAGTCTCATTGTGATAATGTCCTTGATGTAGGGTTAAGCCAGCGAAAACTGATTGTTTAGAACAGCATTGCTAGAGTCTGCCAAGGCGAAAGACTGCCGTACTCTTAATCCACTCTAGAAAGAGGTTCTGAGGACATTGTCTACAGAGTACAAGCATCGTCTGACATATTTATTGGAGAGCATCTTAGCTTATGTTGTCTATTATACTGGTCTTGTTACTAATTTAGAATAATTCTTAGATAGGAGTTAATCAATAAGGATAATTACCTAAAAATCAAAACGGTTGCTCTTGCCGTAGGGGCTCAAAGCAACCGTCAGTAGGTTATTTCAGCTTATTTGACTTCAGCGTATGACGAAATCTAACAAAGTGGATGAGTGATCAGCTTACGTCCATAGAGTTAGATGCTCGTCATAGTAAATTCAATAAGCAACTAGTCAGCGGAAGTAGTTCCACTGTCAGATTGTTCAGCAGCAGAAATTGAAACCGCATCAAATTCTCTGCCCGCAAATTCGCCCGTAATTGTAACGCGATCACCTGTCGCAAGGTTACTGCCTGTGTTGTCGCCGTAGACATCCCAAGAATCTACTCTTAGGGTGCGATCGCCTGTATTTAATTGAAAGCCGTCTTCCCAAACTTGCTCAACGGTACCAGTGTAGGAAACACCTGCTGCAGGGCTGGCAGTTTCTGAAACTGCCTCAGCGGAGCTGTCTGAACCGGGACGGGTGATGGAAAACGCATCGAACTCTCTGCCTGCAAATTCCCCTGTGACAGAGATAGTCTCTCCAACCGCAAGGTTGCTAGCAGTGTTGTCGCCATAGACATCCCAAGAATCTACTCTTAGGGTGCGATCGCCAGTGTCCAGGCGAAATCCATCTTCCCACACTCGCTCTACGGTGCCACTGTAGGTTGTTTGGGCCTGACTCATGCTAGGAATTGCTACAGCAGCTAGGGCACCAACAGAGATTAAAGTGAGTATTGCAATGCGTCTCATGATCAACTCCAATTCAGTTAAATAAAGATGTTAATTAAATGGCTGCTGAACAGCATCTACTTTTGAAAAAGTGATTATGTATAACTGTATGAAGTAAAAGTGAGGAACTGGTGAACAGGATTGGCCCTAATAAGGAAGATTTAGAGAGGACAGTGCAGCACACGGCCCTCTCTAAAAATTGTTAACGATTAACACTGCTCATATCGGGATAACGTTCTCCGGCAGAGATGCCTTGTGGTGCAACGGCTTCAATTTGTTGAATATCGTCAGCTGTTAGCTGAATATCGACAGCTGCGGCATTTTCTTCTAGGTATTGACGACGTTTGGTCCCAGGAATTGGGACAATATCATCGCCTTTAGCTAAGAGCCATGCGATCGCAAGCTGACCTGTGCTCACCCCTTTCTCTTTAGCAAGCATGGTGACCTGCTCAACAACGGCTAGATTTTTAGCAAAGTTCTCGCCTTGAAATCGAGGGGAGTGGCAACGATAGTCATCTGCAGCTAAGTCCTCAATACGTTGAATCTTACCGGATAAAAAGCCTCGCCCTAGAGGACTATAAGGAACAAAACCAATGCCCAGTTCCCGCACAGTGGGTAGGATTTCATCTTCTGGATCACGACTCCAGAGAGAGTATTCTGTCTGCAAAGCTGAAATTGGGTGAACCGCATGGGCTCGGCGGATAGTGGCAGGTGCCGCTTCAGATAGACCTAGATAGCGGACTTTGCCCTGCTGTACTAGCTCAGCCATGGCACCAACGGTTTCTTCGATGGGTACTGTCGGATCAACTCGGTGCAGGTAATACAGATCAATGGTGTCGATACCCAGCCTTTGCAACGAGGCATCACAGGACTGACGAGCATACTCAGGGCTGCCGTTGATGCCCGCAAAACCGCCTTCGGCGGTACGGACAACGCCAAATTTAGTGGCAATTACGGCCTGGTCGCGCCGGTCTTTGAGGGCATTGCCGATGAGCTGTTCGTTGGTGTGAGGGCCGTACATGTCGGCGGTGTCGAGAAACGTAATGCCTAGGTCTAGGGCACGGTGGAGGGTGGCGATCGCTTCTGTTTCATCCCGGCCACTATAAAATTCAGACATGCCCATACAGCCTAAGCCGATGGCGGAAACGTCTAGCTCGGGGCCTAATTTTCGGGTTTTCATCGGTTTAGGCTGTAGTGAGGTGGATATTGCGCTCTGCAAAGACTTGTTTTACGGCAGTCATACCGTTTAATGCGGCGGGGAAGCCTGCATAGACGGCCATCTGAATAACAACTTCAACAATTTCTTGGGGGGTACAGCCTACATTTAGGGCGGCGTGAATATGGACCTTAAGCTGCGGCTGGGCGTTACCTAATGCTGTTAGGGCAGCGACTGTGGCAATTTCTCTAGACTTTAAGTCTAGACCGGGTCGGGTGTAGATATCGCCAAAGGGAAATTCGATTATGTAGCGGGCGAGATCAGGGGCGATGTGTTGCAGGCTGTTGATTACGTTTTCTCCGGCTTCGCCGTCAATGGTTTTGAGCATTTGCCAGCCGTTTTGGTAACGCTCAGAAGGGGCGGACTGGGTAGTGGGATTCATGGTGTTCTTTGGGGGTATTGTTGAGCGGGGGATAGCTTGGCTTCAATCTCTTTATAATGTTGAATTTTCCAGTCGATTACGGTGAGATTTTCCTGTAGCTCCTGTATTTGTTGAACAATGGTTTGGCGATGGGTTTCTAGTAGGGCTCGGCGCGCTTGGACGGCGTCGGGTTGTTGGCGTAGCAGCGTGGCATATTGCTGGATCTGACGAATGGGCATGCCGGTCATGCGTAGTTTGGTGAGGAACTGAATCCAACGGATATCTTGTGCTGAGTAGCGACGATGACCGTTACTGGCCCGGTGGATGGGAGCGATTAGGTCACAACGTTCGTAATAGCGCAGGGTATGGGTGCTTAGGCCGGTGGCTTGGGCGACTTGTTGGATGGTGAGTTCTTGGGGCATGGACATAGGTTAGGAGTTAGAGTGGGCTCTAAGTCAAGGGGTGGGGTGGGGGTTATAGTTCTTTAATCTCGTAGCCCTTGAGCCTTAGTCTCTATTACCCACGGCATACAGCACAGACCTAAAAAGGGCAGCACGCTAACCCAGGTGAGGGTGGCAAGCGCACTTTGTAAGGTGTCGGTGCCCTGAGCGGCGATCGCACCGACTGCAAATGGTCCGGCAGCAGCAATCACCCGTCCGGCGTTATAACAGAATCCGGCTCCCGTAGTCCGCAAGCGGGTGGGAAATAACTCTGTCAGGTAATAGCCAAAACTGGCAAAAATACCACAGGTGCCAACACCACCGGGAAAATATAGGGCCAGCCGTAGCTGGGGTGGCAGGTCCATACCAAACGTCGCCAACAGCGACACAATCGACAGGGTAAAGTACGCCTGAAACAAAAACTTGCGGCCGATATATTTGGCGATGGGGGCGGTTAATAAAGCACCCACCAGCCCACCCCAGTTAAAATAGTTGTTGGCTAGGGCTTTCCAGTCTTCTACTAAACTGAGGGTGGCGGTGCGGTCCAGGTTTTGGGCTTGGGCAGCAACCTGGGCCAACCCTGTGGCCACAATTGGGGTAAAGGCGCTGCAGCTCCAGACGGTTAGGACCACTACCATGGCCATGAGCAAACCACTGCGGGTAGCGGGTAGAAGCTTGGGGGTAAACAGCTCGGGAATGCGGGCAGGGGAGGTTTGTTTAACGGCCTGTTGCCAGCGTTCAGGTTCACTAATCCAGTGACGGATAAAGAGAGTTGCGATCGCAGGCAGCAGCGCACAGAGAAACACATAGCGCCAGGCGAGTTCGGGCTGAGCCGTCAGCCACACCCCAGAGATTTGCCAGTTAACATAGGTGGCAAGAAAAAGACCTGCGGGGGCAGCGGTGTAGAGCAAGGCCCCAGACTCAATCCGCCATTTTTCAGGTACCACTTCGGCCACCATGGCAGCCCCGGCGGCCCATTCGCCCCCAATGCCAAGACTGGCCACCCAGCGCAGCAGTGCCAACACCCAAATATTGGGGGCGAGGGCTCCAGCCGCAGTGCCCAACGCATAGATATTCATGGTGATTAACAATGTTTTGGTGCGGCCGATGCGGTCGGCAATGGGGCCAAAGGCAACCCCACCCATGGCCCAACCAATCAGCAAAATTGAGGTCATTAAACCGGTCCAAAACAGCGTGGCTGATTTTGCTTCGGGTGAGCCAATGGGTAGCCCCAACAGAGTGGGCACACAGTTGGGGGCAACGTAGTTAAACAACAGCATGGCAAAGACATCAAAGCCCCAGCCCAGCCATGCGACCAGGAGGACTGTCCACTGATATCGTTTCATTAGTCGATGGCTCCGAGGGCTTTAAGGGTGTCTCGCTGGGCCGTTGTTAGGCCGGTGGCGTCAGTGATGGTCATACCGTCGT
>JBHJIV010000049.1:0-7467 GCA_050043105.1 Leptolyngbyaceae cyanobacterium
AATCAAATAGTTATCCCTTTATTAGCCCCGGCCCCCTTCTTGCCAGCAGTCTCATCCGTTAGCAGAGCAACCCCCCATTGTTGCCCAGGGATACAGAGCAAATAATCGGTAGGTCACACATTTACCAATGCTTCTACCATGTCTCCACTCTGGTTTCAGTCACTTAAGCAAAAACTCTGTCGCCGCCCCCGGTCTGTCAGACAATCAGCTTTAACCCAGAGAAATAAACGCTCCCTGGAAAAGCACTATCAGGTTAGCAGCACTGCTTCAATAGACGTACTGTGGCAAAAAATCAATGACCTTGCAGGGCTAGCCTCCTGGCACCCACTCATTACAGCAACCAACGCCCCCAACGGTCAACAGGCTAAACCCGGTTTGATTTATCGAGTATTTGCCCATTGGGTGCCTGTACCGATCAAAATTTTTGTAGAAAATGTTCTGCCTGGCGAATACATCAGCGTGCGAGTTTTTCCAGTACCAGGTTTAGAAGAACGCGCTATTTACCGACTTGAATCAGCCCTGTGTGGCACCAGAATTTCCTACTCCATCGAACTCAAAGGTTGGCTGTCACCAGTCGCCTGGTCATTTTTTCGCCCCTATGCAGCCAGGGTTGCAGCGGCTCAGGCCCAAGCTGCTGAACAAGCCACCACTACCAGCATTGTCCCCAACCAATATCGAGACATCTTTAGCTAAACCATTAAAAACCAGGACAGCATGGCATTGAACATGACCCCTTAGAATGGACTGTAAACATTCTCTTAAGAATTTGTCCATCCGCCTTTAACAAACATGATGCCGACAACTGAGGCAATTCTGAACGCGCTGCGCCCTGTTCAAGACCCTGAGCTACAGAAAAGCTTGGTAGAGCTCAATATGATCCGCAACGTGGCCATCGACAATGGTCAGGTGAGCTTTACCCTTGTACTCACCACTCCAGCCTGTCCCCTGAAAGAGTTTATTGTCGAAGACTGCGAGAAAGCCGTCAAAGCATTGAATGGTGTTGAGTCTGTTGCCGTAGAAGTTACTGCAGAAACACCTCAACAAAAAGCAACGTTGCCCGATCAGCAAGGGATTGATAGCGTCAAAAATATCATCGCCGTATCCAGCGGTAAGGGCGGTGTTGGTAAGAGCACCGTGGCTGTAAATCTCGCCGTTTCTCTGGCCAAAGCTGGCGCAACTGTAGGGCTGCTTGATGCCGATATCTACGGCCCAAATGCCCCAATTATGATGGGTGTCAAAAATGGCAATGTTGTCGTTAGGGACGGCACAAACGGCCAGCAGGAATTAGAACCCGCTTTTAACCACGGCGTCAAACTAGTTTCTATGGGTTTTTTAATTGACCCCGACCAGCCCGTAGTGTGGCGCGGCCCTATGCTAAACGGAATTATTCGCCAGTTTTTATATCAGGTACAGTGGGGGGAATTAGACTACCTGATTGTCGATATGCCTCCTGGTACGGGCGATGCACAGCTAACGATGGCCCAAGCCGTACCCATGGCGGGAGCCGTTATCGTCACCACACCTCAGGATGTTGCCCTCTCAGATGCTCGACGAGGTCTCAAAATGTTTGAGCAACTGAGTGTTCGTGTATTGGGCATCGTAGAAAACATGAGCTACTTTATTCCTCCCGACATGCCCGATAAGAGCTATAAGATTTTTGGCTCCGGAGGTGGCGCTAAAGCAGCCGAAGCATTAGGGGTACCTTTCTTAGGCTGTGTGCCATTAGAGATGCCTGTACGAGAAGGCGGCGATGAAGGTAAACCCATCGTATTGGCACAGCCTGAATCAGCCTCTGCAGTTGCCCTTACCAAAATTTCTCAACAGGTAGCTGCCAAAGTTTCCGTGGCAGCACTAACATAAGGGTTGGATTTTCGTAGGGTCGTTCCATGGAACGACCCTACGAGGAACAAATTTTTGCAAGTGGGTTTGCTTTTATGGCTCAAACCGTTTTTCTAGGCAAATGGTTTCATCGATGGTTGCAGCCCTGGCGCGGGATTGACTGGCTGTTACTGCTATTTCCTGTTGCCATCACACTCTTTTCGAGTTTGTTGATTGCCAGCACCCGGCTATACACCGGTAAGGCTGATCTCGCTTGGAATCACATTGTTATGTGTGGTGTAGGTGTGGTGCTGTGCATGTGGATCGCCCGCAGCCGCTATGAATCCTTACTGGAGTGGCGCTGGGTTATCTACCTAATTACCAACGTATCTTTAGTGGCCGTGATGCTGATTGGTACGGTGGGAAACGGTGCCCAGAGCTGGATCAGCATTGGTAATTTTAATATTCAGCCATCAGAATTTGCAAAAATTGGTTTGATCATTACCTTAGCGGCCACCCTTAAAGACCGGGAATCCACCACCTTGGGAGGACTGCTCAAGGCACTTGCCATCACCGCCGTCCCTTGGATACTAGTTTTTCTACAGCCTGATTTAGGCACCTCGCTGGTATTTGGGGCCATTGTGCTAGGGATGCTCTATTGGAGCAATATGAATCCAGGATGGTTAGTGTTATTGGTATCGCCCATTGTGGCGGCCATTATCTTTTCCTTCTCGATTCCTGTTTGGATTGGCTGGGTGATACTTGCCGGAGTCATTGCCTGGATGACACTACCGTTAAGGTGGTACAGCACCTTGATAATTGTTGTGGTTAACTCCATTGCCGGTAAAATCGGTGAGCTGCTATGGAGCTTGCTGCAGGACTATCAGCGCGATCGTTTGACCCTGTTTTTGAACCCAGAACAAGATCCCCTGGGCGGTGGCTATCACCTAATTCAGTCACGAATTGCCATTGGTTCAGGTCAGCTGTGGGGTCGGGGGTTATTTCATGGCACACAGACTCAGCTGAGTTTTATTCCTGAGCAGCATACAGACTTTATTTTCTCGGCGCTGGGCGAAGAACTCGGCTTTATGGGAGCCCTGGCCATGGTGTTAATTTTCTGGTTTATCTGTTTGCGATTAATTATTATCGCTCAGCATGCCAAGGACAATTTTGGGTCGCTGTTAGCGATTGGTGTGCTGTCGATGATTGTGTTCCAGGTAGTGGTCAATATTGGGATGACCATTGGCCTGGCACCGATTACGGGAATCCCATTACCGTGGATGAGCTATGGACGATCGTCATTGCTAACAAATTTTATTGGCATTGGCATTGTGGAATCGGTAGCGAATTTTCATCACCGGTTGAAGTTTTAAGAAAAGCGGCAGCAAGCATTAACGTAGGTTGGGTTATCCCACACCAACATATCTTGCATCTTTGAAAGATTCCCATTAACCCAATCATCACCAACCGTTTTTCCCAAAGTTCGACGTGTTGGGTTGATGAGGGATTGAGATATAGGCTAGGGGTTGGGCGTTTTGGCAACCCAACCTACACTATTTATGGAAACTCTAGTGAAGCGACACCAATGATAATTTTGCCTGGCTCCCCTGTTAAAGTGACGAATGTAAACGATACATATTACGGGTTTCAGGGATTAGTACAGCGAATCACAGATGGCAAGGTTGCTGTGCTATTTGAGGGTGGTAACTGGGATAAGCTAGTGACCTTTAGGATGTCTGATATCGAGGTGGTTAAGCCTAAGCGCGGTAAAAAGAAATAGGCTCACGCCCTTGAGCACGGAAGATAGGTTTTAGCCGGGGCATTCACAAGGGGAGCCCCTATGGGATGTATTTTTTTGGCTGTGGTGCTAATGTACTGAGGACGTTTGTACTGTTTCACTATGCGTCTTCCTCTACCGCAGCTGGCTAATCGTGAGCGTCATCCGGCCCATATTGCTGAGGTAATTGAAACGTCCACAACCGAGTTTTTGGCTCAATGTCTAGAGCCAGAGGATTTGAGCTTTCCAGCAATGCCACCGTTTGGGAGCTGGGTCAAATCATTTGATGAGGAAGCGGGCAATCAGATTTATGGAGTGGTTTACCATGCCACCACTAGCCCAATTGATTCGGTGCACCGAGCAAGAGCGTTAGGAATGTCGCTAGAGGATCTGCGACAGCAGCAGCCGCAGATTTTTGCGATGTTAAAAACTGAATTTCGGGTTGCAATTGTGGGGTTTGAGACGTCTAGCGATCGCAACCATCAGCATTTGCCACCGCGACCGCCGCAGGTACATCAGGCAGTCTATCGTTGCGAGCCAGATGAGGTGATCGGGTTTACAAATGAGCTAGATTTTTTGCGAACGCTGTTACAAGTTAGTTCGGTACCCAGCGAAAGTTTAGTGGCAGCAACAATTCGTGAGGTTTATCAGCTACGGCAGTTTGAGCGCGATTGGCTGGTGCTAGCCGGACGGACGGTAGGGACATTACTAAAAGACGATTATGATCGATTGCGGATGATTTTGAATCAGATTCACCCTTAGTAGCCTCTGCCTCATGGTTACATCATTGAACTTACTGAATATCTAAACTAAGTAGTGCTTTGGGCGCAAGCGATCAAGACTTTACGTGATACACCGAGTAGCTTAGCCGGGACCGATGAGCATGAACCTAATACTCAAATCCCGACTAATCTTCAAACATTGCTTAAACAAGTTATTTCTTGGCAAACCTTGCCTATTTCCCATCTGTGGGATGACATAGAAACTTAGGCTCACAGTCGATTTTCGCTGCATCGGTAAAGTCCTAAAGCCCTTATCCAAAAACTATCTAGAAAAGACCGCTAACTATAATCAAAACATTTATTGCCCCAAGTCAATCTCTCTTATGAGCACTATCCAAATCACCATTCCCGCCGAAGTCCTGATCAGCCTCAAAGAAACCCCTTATGGCTGATCTCGTGAGCTCTGCCTTCTCGCGGCTATTAAACTCTTTGAACTCGGTCGTTTGTCGTCTGGTCGAGCAGCACAACTAGCAGGAATCCCCCGCATTGACTTCCTAAACCGCCTTGGCCAATATCAAGTTTCCCCCTTCAGCCTTACTGCCGAAGAGCTGGCCCAAGACGTCCAAAATACCTAGAATTGTCATTACCAATACATTGCCTCTTTTCTGTCTTCATCAGATCAACCGTCTAGCTTTACTCCAAACTCTCCACAGTCAAATCACTGTCCCGACCGCTGTACAGTTTGAACTTGAGGCAGGTCAAGCACAGGGGCTTAGCATTCCTAACCTTAACGACCTCAGCTGGATCACTCTGACATCAGCCAAAGCAAGCTTCTTACCCAATGTCACCGATTTAGGCGAAGGCGAAGCGGAGGTCATGGCTCTAGGCATAGAAAACCCAGGCAGTTTACTTATCCTCAATGACGCCCTTGGCAGACAAATTGCCCAACTACATAACTCCACATATACTGGCACCCTTGGGGTCCTCATTCGCGCTAAACAACTCGGTTATGTGGAGCATGTAAACCTCCTCATTACCTCTCTTCAAGCGAAAGGGATGTGGCTTACACCTAGCATTATTGAGAACGTCCTAAAGATTGCTAAAGAGCAGGCTTAATCTGTTGTTTAGACAGTCTAATTTTGTAGTCCGATCGGGGCCATATCGATCAACAACACTAATGTGTTTTCTACAGTGTTCAATCCCAAATGTAGTATTCGACACACACAGCCAACGGCCAATTCACACTTTGGAACTAATCAGTTTTACATAATGACTCGCTTTGCTGTGATCATGAGCACAATCCCTAAAAAATTGATGCGTGTGTGAGCAGATAGTAGGCTTACTAGCTCAAGGGTTATCTGTTCAACGGCTCGCAGCATAGAGTGTAGTCATAGACAGAACGCCCTATTGCATAACTACCTAGAGCTAACCCCATATCTAAGTAAACAGACTCCTGTATTACTTAACCCTTTATATCTAAACCGAAGCCCCTGTGTGCATCTAAGTATCCACAGGGGCTTCTTATTTGCGATCGCACAGTGAGCAACAGAACAAAAATCTGTTACAAGGGTCACAAATTTTCCATCTGAATGACAAACAATCATCTGTTTCTCAACCCAGAACAAACGAACCAACCGTACCGCTTTTCTCTGACCCTATCTACAAAACTGAGTGATCTCGATGCATCTTACTATTTCATCTAGCCAAACAATCGAAACTAATACCGAGCTTTCATGTTTGGAGCAGACCTTTGAGATGAGAGTCTTCGCCAGAGACTTTTGTTAGCGCAAGACAACTCTTCTGAGCGTATATACGAACATCACACTACTGAACCTCATCGATGTAACTATAGACACTCAGCAACCTAAAACGCAGTCCATATGGGGACTTTTGCCCAGATTCATTAGCTGAAGGCCAAGTTGGGATTAAAAAACACATTTCTTTACAAAATTGGGAGTTTTCCCCAGGGATTTCCTCAGGTTTTCCACACTTTGAGACAAGTTCTCCCCAGGTCATTACCAAAATCATGTCAGTCTAGCGATTCTGTGGAAAACCTCTGCTCGATGGGGATCAATACTGTTTTGTAACTACATGTAAACAAAATCATGGCTGAACCCTGATCATCTCGTCAGACCAAAAATTGTCTTAGAAAAAGCTAAAGCCTTAGGACCATTGCCAATTTCCATAGGCTCCTGCACAATGAAGCTCCACTCACCCAGTGACCTAGTAGCCTTTCCTTGCACTGCGTTCAGGGTGCTGCTGATACCATTTTTGATCAGCAAATATTGAGCAAGGGAAATCTACTGGGCACCAGTTCGTCATGCCTATATTTTTACAGGAGCTTTAGATTCAATGACTCCAGCTACAGCCCCAGTCACCGTCAGCCTCATGGTAGAGATTCCCGAAACCTTACATCAATCAATTCAGGAATATCTAGACACCCATGAAATGTGGAGCCAAGAACGGATGATGCAGGCCTCACTCTCCTTATTTCTACTGCAGAATGGAGTAAATCAGCCTCAGATCAACAGTCTCTACCTGGATAGTCTATTTGGGTGTGCAGCCTAGATAAATTTATGGGACTTAGCGCTCATACGCATCTACTGACTAGCCTTCGAGAACTTCGAAAACAAACGGTATGCAAAAGCCTCTGACATGACTGTCAGAGGCTTTTTTATGGGTTAAACTCAGCAGCACTATCGTTAACCCGTCACCAGCATTAACTCATTTACAAAGATGGATAAGTTACGTTGCAGATTTGCCAGAGTAGATACCCCCGATTGAGTCAGGAACGGATGATGCAGGCGGCGTTATCTTTATTTCTGTTGCAGAATGATGTTAGTCAACCCCAGATAAATAGTCTCTATATTGAGAGCTTATTTGGTTGTGCTGCCTAGGGAGCAGTAACGCACTTGTTGCTGTTACTCCAGTAATTTACCCAGAAACCTCTGAAAACAGTTTTCAGGGGCTTCTGGGTAATTGTTTATCCGATTGCGAAAAAGAGAAAAGATGGCTCTTCGGGATCTAGTATGCTGGTGTAACATTTGACACATATATGAGTGATGGTTCCTCTACTCACTGAGCTGTTAGGCTTACCGGGCGTTGATGTTGAATCCTACGAAGACCTGGGAGACCGCTTGATTCTCTCAG
>JBHJIV010000050.1:0-11838 GCA_050043105.1 Leptolyngbyaceae cyanobacterium
TGCCGAAACTGATTTACGAGGGTATCGAAGCAGCCTGGAAGGCGCAAGGGACTTAGACTCTGTTTAGCAACGTCATGATGGTACTACTATCCCTGCCATAACAGCTGTTCAGGTATCATTTGTCATACTGAGAATTGCTGACTTTACGCAGGTAGGCTTGACTTAGGTTGGCTCCAATCAGGTTGGCTCCACGCAGATTGACTCCACGCAGGTTCGCTTTACTCAAGTTCGCTCCAATTAGATTGGCCTCACTCAGATTGGCCTCACTCAGATTGGTTCCAATCAGGTTAGCTCCATTAAGATCAAGAAAAACCTCAAGATTCTTTTCTCTCCACTGATTCCATCCTTTTACTCCCTGATGCAGCCGCTCTAAATGCTCCACATTCACCACTCAACAACCCTCACCTCAACAACTCAGCCGACACACCCGAAACTTTTCTCTTCTCTTTAACAACAACCTTCAAAATTTCCAACGCAGGCCGCTCCGCCTCAATCAACCTCACTACCCGCGCCACCTGACTCGCTCGTATATACTCGCTCACCCGACCTTTGGGGCTATCCCAGCGATAGTAATAACTCACACTAGGATTCGCCCGCTTCCGGTTCCCCGTCCGCTCCTCAATCCAACCTGAGGCGTTACCAGGAGCCCGATGCTTCCGCCGACTTTCCACCGCATCCAGCGGCTTACGCACCACCGTCCGCCTTCCCCCAGAACGCGGATCCACACTCTGATAGACCACCGGCTCCGACAACAACGCTAGCTGCATTCCGTTTAGAGCATCATCAAGCCGCAGCTGCCCCGCTCGTTCTGCCTTGAGTACGCGCTTACGGCCCATTTGCTTCAGGTCATAGGTGCCATGACAGGGAGCACAGAGCGCTTTTAGGTTGTTGCGATCGCAATTTCCAGGCTCATGATCGAGATGAGCAACAGTCAGCTTAAAACGCCCCAACCGCGCCACCGGCTCTGCGTCTTCAACAACATCCCACAGCTCCGACACCTTCGGATGATTAGACCGCTCGATTCTGGCGATGGCGTCTTCTGGCGACTCCCCAGGCTGACGGCAGGGTCGCCCGCATTCGGTACAGCGCCAGTTGGCCTCGGTTTTAATTGCTAACGCTAGCTCATCCCAGTTGTCAGGATAGAGACTTCGATCCATTGGCATCGTCCTATCCTCCCGTTAACCGAGACATCGCCGCGAGAATCTTTTGCTGTTCCGGCGTTAGCTCCGTCGCCTCGGCTACAGCATTCACCATCATCGGCTTTAATTGGGCTTCTAACTCATCCCAGGAGTGCGATCGCAACTGATCAAACGGTATCCATCGCTCATCCACCAGACACACCAGCGTCGTATCACCCTGACGTTGAGAGGCAAGCACTAAGCCACGCCGCCGCGCTTCGTCGTACCAGGTCGCCCAGTCGCTGTTGCCGGTCAGCTGCTCCACCTGAGCGTCGAGCGTATCAGCAATCAACTCGCCTAACGTAGGCATAGACGGCTCTGAGGTATCGAAACAACGCGCCGTTAGCTCAATGCCCTCGTTAATCGTTTCGTCGATCAAGTCCTCGGCCACCAAGGCGGCTTTTGCCTGATGAAATTGGCGTTCAGGGAGATGCCAGCGCTGGCAAAACTCAGACACATTCTCAATTTTCCAGGGTTCTCCTGGGGAGTGATGGGCCAACAGCAGATGATAGAGATACCCCTTGGGGGTGTAATGCTCCGCTTCCCATAGCTGTTTTAAATCGTCTGGAGACAGATTCATAGCACTCACCCCGCCTGGCGTATGTCGTCTGCAGCGTCGCCCGGTGGACTCGTCGCTAACTCCCATTCTGCCTGGAGAAGCAGGATATCGATATGGAAGCGTTCAGCGTCGGCCTGCAGCTGAGGCGTAATCGGGCTCTGCGTGGCGATGGCGTTTTTCACGCGATGTAATACCGTCGATACGTCAGGTTCTGGCTCAATTAGTTGGTCGGCATTTTGTTCTGGGGGAGTTGGCCGCCAGCGGGGACCGTCCGGGCCGATGTCGATGTTCCATTCTGGATGGGTTGAGATCGCATGTTGAATCCCTTTACGCATCGCCATTACAGGCCAGTACTCCTGATAACGCGCTAGTTTTGCCTCAAGGCTCTCGTCTTCTGGTTCAGGCTGTTCTGGGGGAGTCGGCGGCGGAAGGGTGTCTATTTGCTGTTGGACAGAACACCATGCTTCATATTCACGCAAGTTGGCAGGATTTACGCTCTGTTTTTCTAACCACAGTTCCCGGAGTGTGGGCGGCTCTGGTAAGCGACTGGCTTTAGCAAGCAGCCACTCTCTGTAATCTGGTTTGATTTCAAGAATAGAAGTTTGGGTTTCTCTCTCTCTTATTGAATCACTCTGATCTTGAATGATCTCTATTGAACGATATTGAAGCGGTTCAGAAGCCTTGATATTAGAAAGGTTCAGCGCTTCGTTTTCCGATTTTTCGGACTTGGGTCTGATTTCTCGGACAGGATTCCGATTTTCTGGACTAGATTCCGATTTTTCGGATTTTGGTTCGATTTTTCGGACTACTCTTTTGTCAGAGTATTTTTCGAGTGATTTACTGCCTAAGCGGTTTCTGACCCGTAGAGATACGTCTTCAAATTCAAAGAGCTGCTCACGCTCTAGGACAGCTAGCGCATCGTAGTAAGTTGACTTACTAATCCCAAGACGTTGTCTAGCCATGTGGCCACTGGTATCTACAAATCGATTGCCAAACGGGTCAACCAGCGAGAAATAAAGAACGGTACGGTACTGGGCAGCGGTTAACTTTGCATCGATCAAACGGTCAACGATTGCCCTATCCAAAAGCACGTAGCGCGACTTTTCCTCCAGAGGGCTGGAAGAATTACGGGTATTTGTCATATAATGGGAGCAAGTTATTTTACTTTTGCTTGACCGCAGCAATGCAACCAAGCTTTCGACCCATCTCTGGCAGGAGGTGGGTTTTTAACTTTTTAGCCCTATCTCTGCAAAACAAGGGAACTTGCTTGACAAAGGTGGCATAATGGAGCAATAAATTACCGTTGACGGTAATTTATTGCTCCATATCAAAGTTGCTTGTAATCATACACCAAGCGATTACTTTTTAAAGTAACGGCATGAATTTTTCCGAAGCGTTTGACCTCACATTGAAGGAATTTGGCCTAACAGGTAAGTCGTTGGCTATCAGTACAGGACTGCGAGAAGCCACGGTTAGCAACTTTCGCAATGGTAGTGACATCCGCTCGGACAACTTAGAAAAGCTGCTCGGAGCTCTACCTCCAGAGGCCAAACAGTTTTTATTTCTTAAAGTCTTTGTTGACGATTTAAACCCCGAAGGCATCGCTACCATGTTGAGCTTATTAGCAGGACGGCTAAAAGAAACTCAAGGTAGCGCAGAGCACAATCAGAAATCCGTAATCCCTCAATCGCCCGTGTCTGCATAACCCGACATATTGAACCGTACTCGGGTGTAAACGTCAGATTTTTCATGGATGAATTGCATAGCCAGGAGGCTAAAGTCGTTATTGGAGTCAATGACGAGACTCTGGTTACGGATCTCTATCAAAAAGTCGAGCAGCTATCCCTACAGCAAAAAGCTGCGCTGGCTCAATATTTGCTCAGCACTAATGAACTAACAGTCGTTGTTAGCAGTGGCGCAACAGTAGACGATGCTATTCAGCTCATGAACCATGCAGATCTAGGTAACGCGCTGGATTCCATTGCGAAGCAAGTGAGGCGACTAGACGAAAGTAGTGTTGACTTAGGACAGTAAACCCTTGCTAGTTATAGGTTTGAACGTCAAAAAAATTCTCATGAACTAGGCCAACCTGCGTAAATGCACCACTTTATTTTTCTTAACAATAGATGGAGTTTTCCCCAGGGTTTTCCTTGGCTTTTCCCCAGTTCAAGCAGGGTTCTCCCCAGGCTGCTACCAACAATCAAGGTATTCGCATGATCTGGGGAAAACGTAACTATATGGGGATCAGTCTTAATTTGTAAATGAATATAACGAAAATAGTCCCCTAACCCTCTTGGTCTCGTTAGGTATTTTTTCGCATTAGAAAAATATAAAGAGAGACAGACATTGCCATTTACTAGGCCCTCCTGCACAATGAAGCTCCACTGATTGAAGTGACCTAGCTAAGTCTTCTTTGTTCTGTGTTCCCGATGCTGCTAACCCGCTTGTGGCAGCGATAGGGCAAGGATATACAGCTAGGTCCTAATTTGTTGTGTCTAGAATTAATGAGGCGTGAAATTTATGACAACAGCTACTGCAACCACCGCTGCTGTAACGACAGCCACTGTCAGCCTTATGGTAGAAGTCCCCGAAACGTTACATCTATCGATGCAGGACTACTTAAATACCCATGAGCTATGGAGTCAGGAGCGTGTAATGCAGGCTGCACTGTCTCTCTTTCTGATGCAGAATGGGATAAATCAACCCCACGTAAACAAGCTCTACCTGGATAGTTTGTTTGGTTGCGCAGCATAGAGGCTGGTCGGCTACGTTTGTCAGCGAATGGGCAGATGGGGACCGGCTAAGGCGCATAGGATTTCAACACCGAGTACATCCCCGGCAGGGAGCATGGAAAACGGTTATTGATCAATAGCAAAAGTATTGGACTTCGTAGCGTTTCCCACACCCCCCGCCACCCCATCTGCCTTGGGAAAGAACATTCGGTTTTTGTGCATAGAAAAGAGAATTCATACTCTCTTGAACTGAATCTGAGCCGCTCTAAGTGAGCGGCTCAGCCATTTCTAAAACTCCGGCTCTTCCTTCCGACGCTGCATAAACAACGTGCTCGAAAATGCCCGTAGTGTCGTTTCCTGCGCATCTGGAAACGCTGCTTTCAGCTCCTGAAAGATATCCACGATTTCCGCCACATCGCGACTTGTCGGCTGCTTAGCCGGTGCGGGCGCAGCTGGCGGCGTTGGGGGCACTGTTGGAACGCTGGGGGCCTGCGGCACTGGATCAAAATCATTATGAGCAGGTGAATCGATCCGACGCTGCTCTAGTTTCTGGATCAGCTCTGGCGGTTGCTCCGCCGCCAGCCGCCATTTACCACGACGGTAGTGGCAAAGCACTGTATCCCCTCGCTTTAGCAGCGATAGAACGCCAGGGTTGTAATAAATACGGTGTTCCTGACCATCGGTAAACACCACTAACACCCCATGTTGAGCCTGCCACTCAGGGTTAGACGTGCGCGGCTCGGATGGATCGAATTTCAGCTTTGCCCATTGCCATACCGTTGATGAGGTTGTTGCTAATGCAGTCATAATTTTGTTGTTAATGTGGCGAACAGCGGGGCACTACTCCCGCATCGGTGCAACGGCTTCTAAAACGCCGTATCAGGCTCGTAAAAACTGCATTTAGCTGCGTAGTGCTGCGGCATCTGCGCCAGGTCGCTGGCTGCGCGTAGCTCACACAGCCCCAAGCTCATGTGGGTGTTGCCATTGGATAGAGCAATGGGGCGCGGTGGCCGCCAGTTCTCACACTGGGCGCATAAGGGCGGATGCTGCATTGGTGGGGTGTCTGGTAACTTGGCTAGTTCCGTTTCAATGGCTTGCTTTCCCCATCGCCTCACCAGCTCCGCCAGCTCCAGCGTGGCAAAGCCCCATTCCTCAGCTTTTTCCAAGTCTTGTCGTACCTGCGCTTCCTGGCAGGTACTAAGATCTAACTCGTACATCTTGTTTCCTTTTGAACGATTGGTTTGCAAGATGTGCATGGAATGATCTGGTTGCCTCCAGATCATTCCACCTTAGGCACAAACTCGCTCAAAGAGAGTTTTATTGATATCTTCCAAAACCTATAAAAGCATTGAAATAATTAGATTTCAGGGCTATAAAAAACTCTCTTTTTAACTCTTTTATTGTACCATTTTTAGCACTAAAAATGGTACAATAGTACCAAGCGCAAGGGGGAGAACGGCAAACGTAAGCGGCGAAGATCTAGAACACAACCGCAACCGCCAGACGGCATGACGCCTAAGCAGGCAGCGGGGAAACCGGATAGTAGGGCGGTAACACCCTCAAAGTTGGCCCAGCGAGCCCAACCCACACCATTTGGAAATCGACCAGAGTAAAGGCGAGAGCCTTGCTAGCAGGCAGCAACCGAGCAACGGCAGCAGATGCAAGAATGGAAAACCCACCTTGGACAAAGGCCACGACCAAGGGCGCAACAATCTTTAGGCAGGGCAACAGCTTTATAAGGCACCCTGCCGAAAAAAAACAATATGAAATGCAACAGCTAGAGCTAACGCCTAAGCCTGACATACTCAATGCCTGCCCGTGGGCACGCCCGCACCGCGACGGTGTCGCCTGCGGCGTATCGCTGTACCCGCACCGCTGCCCTACGGGCTGGCAACGTGGCTAAGAGCCCAAGGCTGGCAGTCTAAGGCGGTGGCCGCTGACCGGGGACAGTACGCGGCGCTGTTAGTCTGCGGGTGCGCTGTAGAGCTGCTGAACTGGGTGCCCAGGCCGGAAAGCCACAGGAGCTATACAGAAGGAAACTACCTGCCCTGGTAGCCGCTAGAGGTGGGAGAGGCCACAGCCGAGACCCGCCCGAGCACCTAGCGCCACGCAGCCACAGGTCACCACGCTGGTGCGGTAGCCTTTTCGGCAGTGGCGTAGAGGGTCGCAGGGCGGCAAATAGATAAGAGCCCAACCTAACCATGGTGCGGAGAGCGGAGCGGACGCACAGACAAATAGGGGGCAACGTTTCAATAACAAAAAATCGTTATCTAGCTTTGGTTAGATAACGATTTTTTTGATGTCGTAGGTACAGCACTTTCTACTCAGGTGAGAGTCACTAAGTCATTGGCAGAAAAGAGGATCAGGCTTAAATCTGTACCTCACTAGATTCAGAAGTGCTGTATGGATGGGGGAACCTAATTACTAACTACTCTGACTGAGGTAATACTGTCATTTTCAATACCTCCTGGCGAGACAGCTAAGTTAGCATAATCGCCCGGAACAAGTGTTATGCTACGTCCTTTATAGTCGGTATCTTCATACACTTCCCATGTGCCAGAAATAACTTTAGCTGATGTAATTTTGTCGTTCCAAATATCTAAAACATTAGGTAAGCTTTGATTGAAAATACCGTTTTGTCCACCAAAGTTGGCATCTCCATAAACATGCATTTCAGCCATTTTTAGCTCCTTAAAAAAATAGAATTTACAAGGCTCATAACACTTATGAGCCTGTCAATCAATCGAATGCACTGCACACGCCAAAGCAATTTCACATATACGTATGCATCTTCCACATGGACTGAAAATGGCAGCATCAGCTTAACTGCTTTCGATCTAGGTTTACTAGTTAAGTGCCAAATCACACTAACTTCGGTTACATGAACCAGCACAAAGAAAGCCTGAGTCACTAACGTGGCAAAATCATTCATCGTGGAAGCATTCTGAGAATTCCCAAATTTTGCGACCAATTACTAGACTTTTGTCGAGTGATTTTCATGTTCAGTTGACTGACAGTCAACGAGGGTTAAATATCCTCAGGCCGAGATAAATTTGGAAAGTTTCATATCTTTTCCAATTCTCTATTTCAACAGCTCACACAAAGTTGAGATCGCAACTCCCACCCCTAAAACGGCACCACCACTTCCCGCAACCGCGCCGCCAGCAAACGTTGCTCATCCATCGTCAGCACCTCATACCGACGCTCAGGCTGCTGACGGTAGCCGACGAGGTCGCAGCTATGCCGTGAACAACAACTACCCACGGCATAGCGATGTATAGCTAACCTAATTCACCTTCAGACAACTAAGTCCTACCGTTGATACTAAAAGAGTTCAGGCATTTCTACCCGAACTCTTTTAGTTAGATCTAGCCCTTACAACCAAATGACTAAAAATGACTTAACGTCAATGTTTAGTAGCTATGGGAAAAGTTATTACCAACTTTTGCGACCGCCACTGCGATCTTCACGAGGCTTCGCTTTATTGACCTTTAGATCACGACCCATCCACTCTGCACCATCAAGTGCTTCAATGGCAGCCGTTTCTTCAGACTCTGCACCCATCTCCACAAAAGCGAAGCCGCGCATACGACCAGTTTCGCGATCCGTTGGGAGATGAACACTTTTGACCGTTCCATATTCTGCAAATACAGCCGTTAGATCTTCGTTTGTAGCATCGTAGGATAGATTGCCGACATAGATTGACATAGATTTTCTCCAAAACTTAGGGGATATGTAGAGGGAAGTTTCGAGAAGGGGAATGTCAATGGAAAAACGCGAAAACTCGTTAATACTAGAAACAAAAGTTACCAACCGATCTTTATTCTCTTGGCCAATTGTAGTTCATAAGAAAGCACCTTGGACTGGTTGAGAAGTTCCAGTATCTTGGATAATGCTGCTGGTGATACTCCACAGGTACGAGCACGAAACCTACGGGGTTTAAGAGCAGTCGGGGTTATCGGGTTGAGTTGCGATGCTATGCTGGACCATCCACATCGCCTACATCCTGCATCCACGCTTCAAACCGCGCCGCCTGCCTCAGCGCTGCGTGGTACGGCAAGGGTCGAAAATACTTCAGCTTGCCCATCGCTGGCTGCGATTTAGGCAACGGGGCGACTACTTGGCTGGCAATTAGCTGTTTCGGTCGGCGCATCAGTGCTTACCTTACGATTGAAGTGTCTGATTCTGAACAGCTGACATTACCACTCGCGGTGATATCAGCCACAGCCCCCATAGAGGTATCTCACTGATAGACAGAAACAACAGTGACGAATAACAACGTTACCGTTTGTATCGCACAAGAGATTTTGAAGCACTACAGGAATATGCTGTACACATGAGTTGAAAAGCTCATAGCCGCTACGCAGGGAGGTCTAACGATAGATATTTCGATAGAATCATCCGAAGGTTCAAAAACAGCACCCAAACGCATCACTGATAGTTCTTCTTACTGGCACTAGAGAGCCCTGTTTATCGTAGGTTTGCCTTACAGTAAACATCTCTAAAAAGTCTTGTTTATTTTAGAAGAGTTCCTCAGTTGAGTGTTCTGGGTGTTGTTGTGTTTTAGAGCATTTCTGGGCCTACCGCTACAGCCTGCTAAGCCACAATAAACGATAGTGCGTTAATCCTACAGTCAATCCTCAATCTGCTAACACCACAGTGATCGCCGACACAAACTCAGCAAACTTGATGGTTATGTAATGAAGGGATAGGGCTATCCGGCACAGGCTGACATACGAATCTCGCTAGCCTAGAGTGGACTTATAGAAGAACGATTTATTGAATACCACTCTATATCTAAACCGAAGCCTCCATGAGCCTTAGCGTTCGTGGGGGCTTCTTATTGGCCGCTCTGTTGACTTGGCAAGGGAAGCACAACACCTAAGTTGTCCAGCACCCACTGGGCCGCACTCGCAATCTGCTCAGGGCTAAAGTAA
The DNA here is from genome assembly GCA_050043105.1 of Leptolyngbyaceae cyanobacterium. Classification (GTDB taxonomy): domain Bacteria; phylum Cyanobacteriota; class Cyanobacteriia; order Phormidesmidales; family Phormidesmidaceae; genus Leptothoe. The sequence goes on from JBHJIV010000050.1 coordinate 9,407, forward strand.
TCACTCTCATAGGCGGCGTTCATTTCCTCATCGCTGAACAGAGTGCCATCATCGGCGTATTCTCCTAAGTGGTACCCCAGATGAAACAACTCATCTGGGGTAGGACTGGCCAGATAATCGCGAATATATGGCGGCCAGTAGCGTGCTTCTTCCGCTGCCCGCTGCGCGGCAATTTTATCGGCCATCATTGCTGCATAGTCCGTATCCAGCATGTCGAGCCGCTCAATTTTTGGACTATTCAACTCAATCCGTTCACCCCTGGGCAGGGCAGGGCAGGATTATCAATCCACTCAGCATCGCTAAACACATCTGGGATAGGATCGCGTTGCCGAAATACACAATTACCATCACTCCGATAGGCCATGGTCTTGCCACCCTCGCGGATATCAAGGCTCCGGTTTAGCACGACCACAGTCGGGGTGCCATGGATGGAGTCAACGTAGTGGTTTAGCACTTCGCCTTCTTGGAGAAAGTAATAAAACGGGTGATCGTTGGGTCGGCGGTCTTGCGGCAGCTTGAGAGCGCACTGAACGATATAAACCTCATCCCCGATGTCAAATTCTCTAATCTTCGACATTGCGATTTAAGTCTATTACTAGGCAAGCGATCACCCTGTTCTCTTTAGCTTAAAAGAATTGCGTTGCTCCGCTGGAGCGGCTTCGCCAACGCAACCGCCAAATCACCTTGTGACGCCCATCACCAAAATTCCTCAGCTAAATTCAGAAACCCCTTAAGCAACCCTCAGTTACCGGTCAGATGACGTTCAGGTAGCTCCCGCATTCTAGTAATCAATGAAGCAAACAAACACTTCACTGATTCACCAAGGAGCTTTAACCATGAAACGCACACTTCTTTCCGCCTTAACCGTTCTCGTTGCATCCGCTGCCATTGCACCCGTTGCTTCCGCCGGCGAGCCCGCTAGCTTCAACATTCAGTCAGCTCGCCTCGAAGCCCTCGACGCTCGCACTAAGAACACCGTCCACAAACTACGCCTTGAGCACCTCAACAATCAGACCAAGGCTATCGAAGATATCCAAGCCGCTCGTTTAGAAGCGCTAGACGCCCGCACTAAGGCTATCGACAATATTCAAGAAGCTCGCTTAGATGCTCTAGACGCTCGTACTAAAGCCGTTGACAACATCCAAGAGACTCGCCTAGATGCCTTGGATGCTCGTACTAAGAACACCGTTCACAAGCTACGTCTGGAGCACCTCAACAACCAAACCAAGGCCGTTGAGGATATTCAAGCCGCTCGTTTAGAAGCGTTGGATGCACGTACCAAAGCTGTCGACAACATCCAGGAAGCTCGTCTAGACGCGCTGGATGCTCGTACTAAGTCCGTCGTCCGCTGACAGAGCGGGACGTAGTCAGGCTAACCAAGTTTGGGTGCCGAGTGCGTCTCCGTACATCTGTGAAGCTTCATTATCTTTCATGAGGCACCCTTCTCTCTTCTAGCTCTCCACACACACTCCAAGCCTCTGCCGATTACGGTGGAGGCTTTTTTAAGTTCGACCTGAGCGGTAAAGAAAGCTAATGAATCATAGATGAAACTTATATATTTGCCATCTTCCTATTCGTCAAGATTATGTATAAGCTATGAACAGTTCAAACAAAATCCGTTTCTCACCATGGCTTACATCACAATTGCACCGTCTGCAGGTCCTTCACTCTCTACCCCGCCACAGAAACCCTCTTCTGAGTCAACGTTCGAAACCCGGCTAAAAGCTGCATTAGAACATGCTCGTCGCCTGACTGAGATGCATGGCGCCAGGAGCATTGATGCGGCGATTGCCTGGGAAACGGTCGAAGAGCTACAAACAGCCAAGGCCCGTCAACACAGAGTTACCCCAACCGTGGCATTTGCCCGCTACTGTGCTGAGCATCCCCACACGCGTGAAGCTCGCATCTATGACGTCTAAGTAATTAGACACTCGTTTGCTGTCCGTATCTCTCTTTTCCTGCGCACATAGTTTGAGCCTCTGCCGATACGGTAGGGGCTTTTTATTGCCTAAAAATAGAGGCCGAAGCCCCACGCCGCTAATAAGCAGACGGCGGATGAACCACCACCCGAACACGCCCACCCCGCTGACCGCCAGACAACCGAATGGAACCCTGGGGCACAGTGACTGGAACTGAGACAACAAACCGCGTAGGACCGTCGGAGACCGAGCGCACTAAAACCGAGTAGCCAACCACCGCCGCCCAGCGCTGAGCGAAAAAGGTCGGCAAGAACCCAAACCAGCACTCGGCCACGTAGCCCGTAAACGAGCGCTCGGACTCGCGCCAGCAGCATATAATGGACCCCAAAATTCGGACAGGTAGCTAAGCTCTAAAACCCTCAAAAAATGCTAGGAGTGGTTCATGAGCAAAAAACGAAAACTGTACAGTCCACAGTTCAAGGCAAAGCTGGCCATTGAGGCGATACAGGGACA
>JBHJIV010000051.1:0-8300 GCA_050043105.1 Leptolyngbyaceae cyanobacterium
GTGAGAACTAGCGTTTAAGGATTGGCTGGTGGCGATAGGGGGTGCTCAGGGCTTTCCTCCCTGAAACCCGCCCGTTCGTGGGGGTCTGAACTCCCCCACACCCCCGAAAGTAGGTTGTCGCTAATGGCGATTATGCAGGTGAGGAGTGGGTTACGGCGAGGTCGATTATTCAGGTTAACTCACCGTACAAGATGGTCTTATAGATTGAATTTTATCTCTAAATTTTCCATAGGTCCCAGTCCATAAAATATATAATCAACCCCGCCGTAACCCGCAACTTAATGCTACTCGGAATAACCCAGTACGCTGGGTTGTAGGGCGGCGTTCCGGCCCTGCCCAGGGGGTTTGGGGAACTCGGAGGGACCCCAAACAGCACCTCTAAACTCTCCACCAGCTGACTAATTCCCTACACAAAGTCCTGACTAAGACCTGCTTTTTCCCTTAATCTAATCATGTTCAATCTCTTCTTTCGAAATCGACAGCTGCTATTTCTAACTTTAACGTTAGTTATTGTCTGGGGACTGTCTGCATTCTTATCATTACCTCGACTAGAAGATCCTGAGATTGTGCAAAGAGTCTCAACGGTAACTACCTTCTTCCCTGGGGCAAGTGCCGAGCGAGTGGAGTCACTGGTCACCGACAAAATTGAGGAAGAGCTATCGAATATTGAAGAAGTTGAAGAGATCCGGTCGTCTTCAAGCCCCGGCATCTCAGTAGTTACGGTAGAACTCAAAGAAACAATTCCAGATGTTGAACCAGTATGGGCGCGAGTACGTAGCCAGATTGACGATGTCATGCCAGAACTACCTGCTGAAGCTAGTCGACCAGAATATGAGGACGAGGAAGTCAAGGCCAGTGCCATGATTGTGGGCCTGACGTGGGAGTTGGATGAACCAGCTAACTACCCCATTCTGCGACGGGTGGCAGAGGGCCTAGAAGCCGAGCTGAGAAACTTACCTGGAACAGACAGTGTAGACCTGTTTGGAGAGCCTGATGAAGAGATTCAAGTAGAGATCAGTCAGGCTGATTTATTAAAGTTAGGCATCAGCGCCCAGGGGCTGTCGCAACAGATTGCAGCTAGCGATGCAAAAATTCCGACAGGTGAATTACGGGGTGAGTCTACTGAACTGTTATTTGAGGTGGACAGTGCTCTGGAATCGTTGGATCAGATTCGGGCAATTCCAATTCAGGTGGGGGCAGACGGTCAGATTGCACAGCTGGGGGATATTGCCCAGGTAGCTAAGGGAGTGCAAACTCCAGTCTCTGATCTAGCATTAGTGGAAGGAAAACCGGCCATTGTTGTAGCAGCGACCGTGGAATCTGACTATCGTGTAGACCAATGGGCACAGCAGGCGAGAAAAGTTCTCACAGCATTTGAAGCTGATCTATCAGACGGTTTGAGTATCAGCATTGTGTTGGATCAGAGTCGGTATGTACAACAGCGGCTAAATGGAGTGATTGGTAATCTCTTGCTTAGCTCTATGTTAGTGATTGGCATTTCACTAATAATTTTAGGATGGCGCTCAGCTGCCATTGTTGGTATGGCCCTGCCTCTGTCTACATTAATGGTGTTTGGCAGTATGAAGGCATTGGGCATTCCATTACACCAAATGTCTGTTACGGGGCTAATCATTGCCCTGGGGTTACTGATTGACAATGCCATTGTGGTGGTAGACGAAGTACGGATACATCTACAAAGCGGTAGTCACCCTGCCAAAGCCGTTGGGGAAACAGTCAAGCATCTGGCAGTTCCGCTGATTGCATCTACCCTAACGACTGTGCTGGCGTTTATCCCCATTGCCACCTCTCCTGGGGGTACTGGAGAGTTTATTGGCACCATTGGTAGTACCGTTATTTTAGCGCTGTTAAGTTCGCTCACGCTTTCGTTGACAGTAATCGCGGCCCTAGCTGGTTTGGTTTATCGCTGGCGACCGTTACGATCTCAGACTAACCACTGGAGTGTGGGTGGTTTTTCTAACCCAACGCTCTCTCGGCTATATGAGGGGAGTTTACGAGCGGTCTTTCGTCGACCGATTATAGGTATCTTAATCGCTATGGTGCTGCCTGTTATAGGGTTTATTCAGTTTGCTAGTTTGCCACAACAGTTTTTTCCACCAACAAATCGCGATCAGTATCAAATTGAGGTGGAACGTCCGGCATCCAGTGCGATCGCAACCACCCGTACTCAAACTTTAGCTATTCGCAACCTAATCCAGCAGCATCCAGCCGTCAACGATATCCACTGGTTTCTGGGCCAAAATGCACCGTCATTTTTCTATAACGTAGTAGGCAGTCGTCGTAATGCATCTGAATATGCCCAGGGTATTGTGCAGCTAGAGTCAACAGACAATCTCAGAGAGACAATTCGAACACTGCAAACCGAGCTAGATGCCGCATTTCCCGATGCTCAGATATTGGTCAAACAGCTGGAGCAGGGGCCACCGTTTGATGCGCCGATCGAGGTCAGTCTCTATGGTCCGGACTTAGAACAGTTGAGAATGCTCGGGGACCAGCTGCGGCTGATATTGTCTAGGCTAGATGAGGTCACCCATACTCGGGCTACGCTGACGGAGCTATCGCCCAAACTAGCCTTGGATGTAGATGAAGCCGCAGCGCGACGAGTAGGGTTGGATAATGGTGCGATCGCAACTCAGCTTAGCACTCTCCTCGATGGTCAGCTAGGTGGCTCCATTCTTGAAGACACCGAAGATATTCCTGTGCGAGTACAGCTGCCAGAGCAGGAACGTGGCGACTTAGCCAGCATCACTTCTGTTGATTTACTCAGCACCAGTGGCACAACAGTTCCATTTTCTGCAGTGGCATCAGTTAATTTGCGCCCAGAGTTAAGCACCATTGCTAGAGAGGATGGGCAGCGAGTCAATACAGTGCAGGGGTTTATTACAGCAGGGTCTCTGCCCAGCACTGTCTTAGCTGAGTTTCAACAAGCGTTGAAAAATCAAGGCTTTGAACTACCGACGGGGTATCGTCTCAGCTACGGCGGCGAGGCTGATGCTAGAGGTTCCGCTGTTGGCAATTTGCTGTCAACTGTTGGTGTTTTAGTCGTGTTGATGACCGCAACACTGGTGCTGTCGTTTAACTCCTTTGCATTAGCCGGGTTACTTGCTGTTGTTGCCATAGCGGCAGTAGGGTTAGCTGCGATGGCGCTGTGGTTGTTTAACTCTTTGTTTGGTTTTACTGCAATTCTTGGCACTTTGGGTCTGATTGGTCTAGCAATCAATGACTCAATTGTTATCTTGGCAGCATTGCGAGATGATCCGCTAGCGCGAAAGGGAGATGCCGCTGCGACTCGGCAAGTGGTGATTAAGTCAACACGTCATGTGGTGGCGACGACGGTGACTACGATTATTGGCTTTACGCCGCTATTGCTAGACTCGACTGGATTTTGGCCACCGTTGGCAATTGCGATCGCTGGGGGTCTGGGCGGTGCGACGCTGCTGGCACTGTATTTCATTCCATCGGCTTATTTGCTAATTCATCAGCCTAAGAGAAAACTGATCAAAGCTACATCAAGCTAGACACCTTGATGACAACTACACATCTGTCTTGACGGTCAGCAGCCAAGGACTCAAAATCCTCTACCAAGGCAATGTAAAACTCAGCCGTCAAAATATTCAGAGAAACAAGCGATAAAACCTGAGTCATTCCGAGTAATAGCTCCGTGAAGCCCAACTGCAATTTCTATGGCTTGCTCAAGTTCAGTCATTTAGGCACCCTTAATCCAGCAAAGTTCATTTCTCAGCATTATTTGTATCATGATTAAACGATAAGAAACTGCCGCTGGAATGATTGAACTGCCAGATACACCTAAAGATCCACATCTTTACACTCTGAATAGCCAGCAGCCTGTAATCTGTGAAGATGAGTTAGCATGGCGAGCTTTTATGAATGAGGGGGCTAATTTGCTCGTGGCTCAAGATGCAGTAGGCAAGTTTACAGTAGTCACTGTATTTCTGGGCTTCAACTATGGCAATGTTGAACAACCTCGATTTTTTCAGACAACTTGTCTCGGGGCTGACAGTGAGAATCGACCTCGCTACACCGCAACCTGGGAGCAGGCGATGCTACAACATCGGGGGAAGATAAAGTGTGCACAGATGCTGACTAATTTTGCAGCAGAGCAGGCAGCTGGTATTGACCGGTCGTTTAAATTTATTGATTGTAAGGTAGTGCCTGGGGAACTCCAGTTTGTCTTGGAGTCAGAAGCTGAGGCGATTAGGGCACTCCCTAAAGATGAAGGAGACTGGCAGCGGCGAGGCCGGATTTTGGTATTTAATATTTTGACCTAGATTTTAATATGTAGAAACCTCTTAAAAGCTTTGTACCAGACTTAAAATGAAAATTAAAAATGTCTTGGAACAAGTGCTGTATCTTTATCACTAATCCACCAGAGCAGCAACCAGAGAAACTGCTGTCAAGACTCTCTTTGGAAGACTATGAAGTTGTGAGTAACGCTTGCATTCAGGAAACCATCAAATTTTATCTTGACGATCCTGTCCCCACTTTTATTGGCATATTCAACACTCTTGTTGTTATTAGTGCTGGACTGCCTTCTCTCTTTCTAGCAGATTCCCTATCGGAAAGAGCCCAATCCATTATTCATGCTTTCCCAAATTCTGAAATATTAGCGATGTACGAGAACGGTACAGCATACAGTTTCGGATATGCGGCCATTCGTCAACAAGAAAGAATAAGACTAAGAATCGGTGATGATGGCTTAATTCTAAAAGACTTTGGACAAGTCCTAATAGAAGAAGAACAATTTCAAGCTCATATGCAACAAAACGGTGGTTATCAGGCATTAGTTGAGGAATATCTTGGAGATGGACTATCACCTGATGAAACACTTCAGAAAGCTAAGTTTGAGTTAGGTTGGAGAATGCCTATGTGGCTCTCGGCGAAGTATTTGGGTCAACCTTTAGACGTACTCGAAAGTCGTGCAATTCCTTTGGTTAAATGTTTGCCTAAACATCAATAGTTCTGCATTTTGAAGGGTTGGGCGTTAGTCGCTATTGCTTGTGTACTCAAACTGCCTTTAGGCTTGATATGATAGGCGCTATGGGTAAGTACAAGTTAGCGGCTAACTCACTATGGCTATTACAACTCAGCGCTTCACCATCAATGACTATCTTGCCTATGATGACGGCACTGACACCATCTACGAACTTGTCAATGGAGAACTGCTCCCTATGACCTTGGGTAAGGGACAGCACGGTGAAATCGCAGACTTTCTTAATCAATGCTTTCGTAACGAAATCAAGCGTCTGGATCATGAATGGGTTACCAAGCAGATGGTAATTGGCGTTCAATCACCTCGCGGCGACCGCTGGGATACTGTTCGCATCCCAGATGTTGTTGTTTTACCTTTAGTCCAGTGGAAAGACCTTCAAAATAGAGAAGCTGTTATTCGCCTTAACGAATCTCCGCCTCTCTTAGTAGTAGAGGTTGTTAGCGAATCGACTAAAGTCGTAGACTATCGTGCCAAACGCTCTGAATATAGTGTTTTAGATATTCCCGAATACTGGATTGTTGATCCTCTAGTTGAAAAAATCACCATTCTCACCTTAGATGAAGGTTGGTACGACGAGATTGAATTCACAGGTAGCGACGCTATACAATCTCCTACGTTTCCAGAACTCACCCAAACGGTTCAAGAAATCCTTAACGGAGATATTTAAATCTACCCCCTTAACTGAAGTCATTACGAAACCTTATACCATTCCTGCCGGGCTGTCCTAAAACAGATTCCACACGCTGGCGGGAGTCTCCTATATTAATTTTTGGCATTTGCCAGCCATACCACCACAACTCACTCTGACACTTACCCCATACAATAAATGAGCATAATAAGCAGGTGAGCAATCATGTCGGTTAAACGCTATGCCATCCTTGGAACAGGGGCTATTGGCGGTTATTATGGAGCACGACTACAGCAGAGCGGCTGCGATGTGCATTTTCTGTTGCGTAGCGATTATGATCATGTAAGAAAGCATGGTCTAGTCGTAAAATCGGTTAATGGGGATATCACATTACCCCAGGTAAATGCATGTAACAACCCAGCGGATATGCCACCTGTGGATGTTGTTGTGATTGCCTTAAAAACCACTCAAAACTATGGTCTAGCAAAGCTAATGCCGCCCTTAAAGAAGGATGCGGTAGTTCTTACACTCCAAAATGGATTGGGCATTGAAGACGACATTACTCAGCTAGTGTCACCACAACAGATTATGGGTGGGTTATGTTTTATCTGTTCTAACAAGGTAGGGCCTGGACATATTCACCACCTGGACTATGGCAAAATCCAACTGGGGGCATATAGCGCAAATAACCAACAGCGAGAGCTAACATCAGCAATGTAGGACATCGCCGATGACTTTCGTAGAGCAAAGATTCCCATTGAGGTTACTAACGATCTGTTTATAGCTCGCTGGCGTAAGCTGGTGTGGAACGTGCCCTACAACGGATTGTCGGTAGTGTTGAATGCGACAACAAATGAGCTGATGGCAGATGAAACAGTTAGTGCACAAATTTACACCCTCATGACCGAGGTTATTACTGCAGCCAATGTATGGGTTGATCATCTTTCTAAAGAGGCTGCATCGGCTCGGCATATTCCGATGACCTGGGCCACTACCATGGTGGAAGCTACCAAAAAAATGAAGCCCTATCGCACCAGTATGAAAATTGACTTTGATGAGGGGCGACCTTTGGAGGTGGAAGCAATTTTGGGAAATCCGGTCAGGGCGGCAGCTAAGCTAAATGTGGCCGTACCAGAGATGGAAAGGCTTTACAGCCAGGTGAGCGCGCTGTCGAATTGCGCCACCCTTTACATAGGTTTACACTGGTACATAACCGGAAGCCTAAATCATCACTGTCCTGTTTACATGCCCACCGTTATTAAACGTTTATCTCAAGAGCTGTTTGACAGCGTTTCACAAGAGGCGGCGGCGCTACCGCGTCTGCGGAAAAATCATAATTTTCATCAGCTGCCGGATGGGGTGCAGCGGTTTATGAATGTGCTGCAGCCGGGTACCTATGTGCGACCCCATCGGCATCTGCGTCCCAAGGGTAGTGATGGGTTTGAACTTTTTTTAGTCCTCCAGGGTGAAGTTGGGTTTTTAGTGCTAAACGCTCAAGGACAGGTGATTCAGACTGAACGACTGTGCGCCCAAGGCCCAGTCTATGGTCTGGAACTAGAAGAAGGGCAGTATCACACTTTAATGGCGTTGACTCCGGATACGGTAATGTTTGAGATCAAGGAAGGTCCGTATATTCCGGCAGAGGATAAGGATTTTATGGAACAGTTTCCGGCAGAGGGCACTGCTGAGGCACAGCGACAGCTACAAACATGGGCTGAGATATTTTCGGATTAATCGCAACCAACTTTTGTGATTCCCAGAGAGCTGTCTGACCCCAGCCGCCCTCTCAAGAGAACTTGCCGTTAGCTAAAGGACACCCTTGAACCAATTTCTAACCAACATTGATAATTTTTTGGATATGTGGGTAACGCTGCTGGAGCGTACCTTGTTTTTTAAGCTGTGGGGCATGCCGCTGATTGTGCTGTGGCTAATGGCAGGCTCGGTGTATCTCACGCTGCGGATGGGGTTTATCAATGCGCGGGGGTTGGGGCACAGTTTGGCGGTGCTGCGGGGTGACTATGACGACCCAGATGAAGTCGGAGAGGTCAGTCACTTTCAGGCGCTGGCAACGGCGATGTCGGCAACGGTGGGGTTAGGGAATATTGCTGGGGTTGCGATCGCAATTCAACTGGGTGGCCCGGGCGCTGTCCTATGGATGACCGTAGCCGGACTGCTGGGTATGACAACTAAGTTTGTCGAATGCACCCTGGCCCAACAGTATCGGGTGGTGCAAGAGGGTCAGGTTTTGGGTGGCCCCATGTATTACCTGAGTCAGGGGCTGGCCGAACGCGGGCTAAAACCCATGGGTCAGCTACTGGCTGTTACCTTTGCCATTCTCTGTATGGTGGGTGCCCTCGGCGGTGGCAACATGTTTCAAGCAAATCAATCGGGCATGGCTGTCGCCGCTTTAGGGGAGCAGCTGCAGTGGGCCTGGCTCAGTAACCCAAGACTCTATGGTGTGGTTTTAGCCACAACTGTCGCCGCAGTCATTATTGGTGGCATCAAGCGAATTGCTCAGGTAGCTTCCACCATTGTCCCCACCATGGTGGGCCTGTACCTGACCGCCGCTTTTTGGATTGTGTTTCATCACCTGGGCGATGTACCCAGCGCCATGGGTCAAATCTGGCACTCGGCCTGGCACCC
>JBHJIV010000052.1:0-7988 GCA_050043105.1 Leptolyngbyaceae cyanobacterium
ATCAGGCAGATGTGAGCCCCTTGACAGACACCTTAAGCAAGGACGGACGGACAATTCTTGACCATGGGAGAGGGCCTATTGACGATATCTGGGCTGTGGGATAATCCCTAAGATTTCTATTGAGTTTTTCAGCAAACCCTAGTTAGGGTTCGTGGCTTCAGCCTCTCCTACGCAGGAGACTTGCAATATATTCCCAAACTAATGAAGCTACCGAAAAAGCAACCCCTATTTTTATCATAAGCGCTGAAAGTTGTTCAGCTGAAATATCTTCTGTCTGGAATATTGCAAAAGCGCCGAGTACATGTAAGCTCATCGACATGATTCCACCAAGAGTCAATCTCAACAGAAAAATTCGATCTCTTGCTAATCTTCCCAAGAAAGTTCTTGCAGATTGATCAACAATCCCCGCAACAAAGCCAGATAAAGCTGCTACTAACCACCAACTCTGATACATATCCAAATAACGCCGCGTTACGGTATTCACTGATATTCTAACGTGGCGGCTTGGGGCTAGTTTTCGAAACTGCTAAGTTGCGATCGCACTCCCTCCATTGGAACGCCCACCATACTCCATCGCGACAAAAGGGATCGCTATCGTAGGTTACGAAAACGCGGGGTAACTCTTTGCTAAAAGAGCTCAAGTATCTCGGCTGGAGCATTAATGATTCTATGGGCACCTGCGGTCTGCAGCTCTGCATAAGACCCGTAACCGTAGGTCACGCCAATAGTCTTCATACCATTGTTTTTGGCCCCCACAACATCATGCTTGCGATCGCCAATCATTGTAGACTCTGTCGGAGCGTCAGTCTTCTCCAGTGCATATTTAAGCAGGTCAGTTTTTTGAGTATTGGTTCCATCTAATTCAGAACCAAACACCCCCTGAAAGTAGTTACTTAATTGAAAATGATCAAGGATTCTCTCGGCAAATATGTGAGGTTTGCTAGTTGCAACATAAAGCGGTATCTGACAATGACATAGACTTTCGAGCACTTGAGTAACATCTGGATAAGGACTATTCTCTGACCAACCTATGTGCGAAAATCTCTCTCGATAGAGCGCTATCGCCTTCGACTAGAGTTCTTTACCCACCAAAATCTCGAAACTTGTGTGCAGAGGTGGGCCAATACACCAAACTAGATCGTCTGCGTCAGGGGCTTCAATATCTAGTTGCTGAAGGGCAAACTGAATTGACTTAGTTATCCCAACTTTTGGGTCAGTGAGGGTACCATCTAAATCAAAGAAAATAGGGCTTTCCATAAAGCGAGGCTATCAGTGTTCGATATAATCAGTTTTTCACAATTCTGGAACAAAACATCAATGTTCAAGGTATCCGTAGCCCTTCAATATCTCTCATAGGCGGTGCACCAAACATACGAGAATATTCACGGCTAAACTGTGAGGGACTTTCATAGCCGACCTGATAAGCCGCATTGGCTGCATCGGTATTTTCGGCAAGCATCAGCCGACGTGCTTCCAATAGTCGTAATTGTTTTTGATATTGCAGCGGGCTCATGGACGTAACTTTCTTAAAATGACGGTGGAAAGAGTCTGAAGACATATTGGCTTGCTCAGCTAACTCTTCTACCCGCAATGATTTTTTAAAGTCCGCCTTGATTCGTCTAACTGCTACATGCTGCATATTACTCCCAGATGTGGCAATTTGGCGAACTGCTTCACTTTGTTCACCCATTAAAAGACGATAATATATCTCGCGAATTATCATCGGTGCTAGGAATGGAATATCTTGTGGAGTATTCAGAAGCTTGGTCAATCGGGTAGCACACTCAATGAGGGGAGCATCAGCATCGCTCACGAACAAGCCCCGCATTGAGTTTTCGCTTTTACCTATACTGAGTTGGATTTGATCGATAATGTCGCAGAGTTGGCCAGGGTCCAGGTCTAATTTAAAGCCCAAGTAGGGTACATCTGGCGCTGCTTCAAGAATAAAAGCTTTGAGCGGTAAATCTACCGAGACCACTAGATATTGGGCCACACCATCGTGATAAGTCTCCTCGCCCAGCAATACGTCTTTTTTGCCCTGCACAATGATGGCAAGAGTCGGTTCAGTCACATCACAGATCTCTGTCAAGGTATCTGATTCTCGTGCAAATGCTAGTCGATGTCATCTTTAACAATGCTGGTGTTATGCCGCTCTCTCCAATAAATGCTCTAAAAGTTAAAGAGTGGGACACCATGATCAATGTCAACCTTCATGGTGTGTTAAACGGAATTGCAGCCGGTTTGCCAATTATGACGGCGCAAGGCGGCGGGCAATTTATCAATACGGCCTCGATCGGCGCGCATGTCGTAGTTCCGTCTGGCGCGGTTTATTGCGCTACTAAGTATGCTGTTTGGGCCATTTCTGAAGGACTGCGCCAGGAGTCGCAAACTATTCGCGTTACTACCATTTCTCCGGGAGTAGTAGAAACAGAATTAGGTTCTGATATCACGGAAGCGTCGGCAAAAGCTGCTTTGCAGGAATTTCGCAAAAGTGCACTCACCCCAGATGAGATAGCAAGAGCGGTCTTATACGCTGTATCGCAGCCCGATGATGTGGACGTGAATGAAATTATTGTCCGACCGACCGCCAGCGCATTCTGAAGAGAGTGATTCAAAGCAGGAGATAATGGTAACAAAGCTTCTTAGAACCAGGGTGCTTTCTCTCAATGCTCGTGGATTAGCCCAGATACCTGGTTTTTATAGATTCTTCAATAATCTGTCCATTTTCCAGTTTTACTTGATAAGCCGTTGCCGTTGGTCTTGAGGCAACAACTTCAGTTACTTGTTGCCCTTCAAACAGCACTGCAGCTCCATCATCAATTCCAACGCCAGGAGGGAGTTCACCGTTTTTAACTAGCTGATGAAAATCAGATCTCCGGTTTGGTTCACCATCGTAGTGCGGTGTACAACTCCCTTTGATTAGCCCTAAACCTGGCAGCGGACTTAGCTTTCCAACCCAGGTTGAGTCGCTTCCACCATAGTCAAACCAACAGATGGCACCGGCACTCATCCCAGCTAGCAAGGTGCCAGATTGCCAAGCTTTTCTTAAGGTCTCATCGATTTTCCACTCACGCCAAACGGCAAGCATTGCGCGAGTATTGCCACCACCGACATAAATAATGTCTTGATGCAACAGATGGTGCTCAGCCTCATTTAGGGGGATTGCTCCCAATCGCGGTTTACGAAAAAACGTAAGATGTGATGGCTCGCAAGAGTATCTGGAAAATGCTGTATAGAAACGGGAGAGAAAGTCTTCTAAATCACCACTCGCAGTCGGCATAAAACAGACCTTAGGAACAGCCTTACCTGTGCAGTCCAAACAGTACTGATCTAAAAGAGTGTTCTCTGGCTCCATTAAGAAACCGCCACCACCGATTGCAATCAACCTTGAAGCCATAGAGACTCAGTCAAAACCAATTAGCATTATGAACAAAGTGGATATAGACGAGCAGTAAGATAGAAGGATTGATCAACAACTCTAAACCTTTCCGCTCTTTTGCTCCCTTCTTAACACGGTCTAGCTGTAGCTAACTAATATCATCGGGCGCTTGCACCTGCTGTTTAAACTGTTGCAGTACTGCCAGCAAAACTAGAGCTGCGGCCGTTACTTCCAACAGAATGGTCGAATTCATTATTTCTGTGTGGGCAGAGAAGGGAGCAACTACATAGTGACCCAAACTATCCAGCCCGAGAGCTGCATACACCGCCAACAGCAAAAGTCCAAACAGTCGATATCCGAGAGATAGCAGTGTCCAACCAGTCAGACCAACAACGGTCATCGCAATCCATGCAAGATATACGCCAGAGCGTGTCCATGCAGTGGGTAGATTAGGATACTCGGCTAAAAATTCAGCATTATGGACAAAATGGATAAGACTGACGGTCATGTAGACAATCAGCAAGACAGGAAGAAGCTTGGGTGTCAATCTACTGAGCATTTCAGTATTGCCTCCTAGGAATGAGCTACACAAAGTCTCTACCAGAGTATTTAAGAGAATTGTTCTCAAGCCTTAAATAGTTATAAACTGTTAAAAGAAAAGGTTTTGCGTAATAGTGTTTGAGAAGCTTTGTAACGTCTCAAACACTATTGTTTAGGGGCTGATTTTTGAGCCGGATCAATCACATTCGCCAAAATTGCCCATGGCACCATCGGCACCATCGGTATTAAACAAATTAACCACTGGTTCCAGGTGAGCGGCGCTGTATCAAACAGAATGTTCATGATTGACAACTGGCTAAATGCGATCTGAAGGATTACAGCACCACCGATACCCAATAGCAAAAAGGGAGCGTTAGCAATGGATGTGCTTTTACGACGGAGACGGTTTAGCAGGCTAATGCCAAGCTGGCTGATGCTGAGTAAATAAATAATGCGGCCAGCCACCAAAGACTGAATTGCCATGGTACGTGCCACGGCCACATCGCCCGTGGTGAATTTTGCCCATTCAAACATACCAAAGATTAAAACCCAGTTAAACAGCGAAACAAATACAATACGGTGCAATAACTTGCGGGTAATTAATGGCTCTTTGGGATGACGCGGTGACTGTCCCATAATCCCTTTGAACTTTGGTTCAAAGGCCAAGGGAACCGTCATCGTAAGAGAATTGATCATGTTCAGCCAGAGGACCTGTAATGACAGAATCGGTAGGTCTCTGGCTAGTAGGGCACTGATCAAAATGGTCATGGATTCTCCACCATTGACCGGTAAGAGAAACGCGATCGCTTTTCGTAAATTTTGATAGACCGTGCGACCTTCTTCGACGGCGGCCTCAATGGAGGCAAAATTGTCGTCTGTGAGCAGCATATCAGCGGCTTCTCGTGCCACCTCAGTTCCGCCTTTACCCATGGCAACGCCGATATCGGCCTGTTTTAAGGCCGGGGCGTCATTGACCCCATCACCCGTCATGGCAACAATTTCGCCCTTTGCCTGAAGCGCTTCCACCAGCCGCAGTTTCTGAGCGGGGGCGACCCTGGCAAACACATCCCCGGTTTCAACCACCTGTCTTAGCTCAGTGTCATCCATGTCGGCCAGCTTCTGTCCTTCAAATGCCAGCACTTCATTGGTTTTTCGAATGCCCATACGTTTGGCGATGGCTTGGGCCGTTGAAATATGGTCACCCGTAATCATCTTGATTTGAATGCCCGCATTCTGACAGGTATGGACCGCTGCGATCGCTTCTGGGCGGGGCGGGTCGATCATCCCTTGCAACCCTAAAAAGACTAGGTCTGTTGCAATGTCATCGTGGTCAATCGAATGTTGATGGGCCGCGACATATTTCTGGGCAAATGCCAAAACTCTCAAGGCTTGGGCCGTCATCAGCTCAACCGCCTGTTCGATGGCTGCTGGCACAATGGAAACAACCTGCCCCTGCTGGTTTAGCATGTGGGTGCACCGACGCAGCAGGGCCTCAACGGACCCTTTTACATAAATCGTGCGAGATTCTGCGTCGTGCAGGGTGGCCATGTACTGATATTCAGACTCAAACGGGATTGAATCTAACCGCGGGATGGCCGCGGCTAAACCGGCCTGACTGAGATCGGCTTTGGCCGCCGCCGTGATCAAAGCACCCTCTGTGGGGTCGCCGATCACCGTCCAATGTTCTCCTGTATGTTTTAGCTGCGCGTCGTTACACAAAACGCCAGCGGTCAAACAGGTTTCTAACGGGTGGGGGAGACCATCTTCAAACGGAGACCCGTCGCTGGTCACCAGGGTGATTTCACCCTTGGGGCTGTAGCCACCGCCGCTGACTTGGTAGTGCTGACCCCCGACATAGATGGCCTGTACGGTCATCTGATTTTCTGTTAGGGTGCCGGTCTTGTCGGAGCACACAACTGTGGCGCTACCCAAGGCTTCAACGGCGGGTAGCTTACGAATAATGGCATTTCGCTGGGCCATGCGATTGACACCGATGGCCAGGGTAATGGTAACCACAGCCGGTAGCCCTTCTGGAATGGCACTCACCGCCAGGGCAACCGCTGCTTCAAACATGTAAATCCAGGATTCTCCCTGGGCTCGCCCGATGATAAAGGTCAAGGTGGCCAGGGTTAAAATGCAATACAGTAAAATGCGGCTAAAGCGAGCAAACTTGCGGACTAGGGGCGTAGTCAGATTGACTCGCTGCTCCATGGATTGGGAAATTTGCCCAACTTCTGTAGCGTTTGCGATCGCAATAACAAGTCCTCTACCCTGACCAAAGGTAACAAAGCTACCGGCATAGGCCATATTAATGCGTTCAGCAAGAACAGTGCTTGCCGCCAATGGCTCAACCGATTTTTCAACCGGGACGGACTCTCCTGTCAGAGCCGACTCATCAACCTGAAGATTTCGACTGGCCAACAACCTCAGATCTGCGGGTACTTTATCACCGGAGGTCAGCATGACAATATCCCCCGGCACTAAGTCTCGCGACGGTACCTCTAGCAGTTGACCATCGCGGACTACTGTTGTTTCTGTTAACACCGCCTTGGCTAATGAGGCAATTGCCCCCTCTGCTTTAGCCTCTTGCACATAGCCAATGATGGCATTTAAGACGGTCACGCCCCAAATGACCGCCGCATTCGTCCAGGAGCCCAGAGACGCCTTAACAGCACCAGCAATCAACAGAATGTAGAGAAGGGGTTGATTAAACTGGAGTAAAAACTTCAGCCACGCAGGTTTCCCAGCTTTAACAACTAGCTCATTCCAACCATAGGTCTCGTAACGTTTAGCAACATCTTCAGCCGTTAGTCCGTGATCTAAATTGCTCTGGAAAAAACTAATCGCTTCATGTTTAGTAAGCTCATGAAACGATTGAGATTGCGCTTTAGTTGACATATTTACTCCAGTTGTAACAGAGAAAGTGTCTACTGCTACAGAGTTATGCTAACAAACACAAAATCTCATGTTAATAGAAGAAACACATCGTGATGATAGAAATCTGCACAGCCTGCTGAGAGATTGCAGTTTACAGAGTTGTTAGCTAAAGTAGGCAAAAAAAGCCGCAATACTCGGCTTAATAAATTATTAAGAAACAACCGCATAATTTGGAATTTATGAACTAAGTCTTCCTAGATTCACCGTTAAATAACGATCTCTCATTACTAACGTCAGCTTAAGGATTAACAATTCTCAAAATTCCATATGCGACCAACCCGTTCGTCCCTGTCGGATGCCCTTATTGAAGAAACCTATCAGCGGACAAGACGACATTTACTGGGCGGTGCGATCGCGCTTTGCTGTGTAGTTTTATCCGGTATCCTGTGGTACAGGCTAATTGAAGGCTGGACCTGGCTAGATGCTGCCTATATGTCTGTCATTACCCTGACGACCGTAGGATTTGCAGAAATCCGACCGTTAGGCTCTCGGGGACAAATGTTTACCATCATTCTGATTTTGATGGGTGTTGTTGTCATTGCCTATATCTTAAACTGTTTTACAGAAGCTCTAATTCAGGGACATTTGCAGGCTGGCATTCGTTTAAGACAGCGTCGTAGGCTTATGGAATCATTAGAAAGCCACTATATTATTTGTGGATTTGGCCGCACTGGTCGTCAGGTTGCCGTTGAATTTTCCATTGAGACCATTCCGTTTATCGTGGTAGATTCCGATGAGACCTCCATCCAGGCGGCCCAACGGCTAGGGTTTGTTACCTTTCAAGGAGATGCCACCCTAGATCAGGTACTGTTTCAAGTCGGCATTGAGCGAGCCCGTGGTCTGGTGGCCGCGCTACCGTCAGATGCTGAAAATCTGTACGCGGTACTGTCGGCAAAAACCCTAGCCCCCGGTATTCGTGCCATTGCTCGGGCCAGTACCGAAGAAGCGGTGCAAAAACTGCAGCGGGGTGGGGCTGACGTGGTGGTTTCTCCCTACATTACCGGCGGCAAACGCATCGCCGACCCTGCTCTGCGTAACCAGGAAGTAGCTAAACTAGACGGAATTCTGACAGCGGCTGACAGCACTTAGAATATAGAATAATTTCTGCTTTCACACACCTATAGAAAACAAA